>JBATTD010000106.1:0-2900 GCA_049670345.1 Ignavibacteriaceae bacterium | reverse complement strand
CTTCAGCTGCGTATGAAAGAAATATGTTCGAAAAACTTGGTGCTGTAAATTATACCGAAGTTATTTTTATATCTGCTTTAACAAAACAACGTATTTTTAGACTTCTTGAGGTTTGTAAAAATGTTGCCACCACCAGAAAGTTTAAAATTCAAACTAACAAACTGAATGAAAATCTTCTTCCATTAATACATGCAAATCCTCCGCCTGCAACTCAATCGGGGAGGGAAGTGAAAATAAAGTACATAACTCAAATGGGTGATTACTATCCTATCTTTGCTTTCTTCTGCAACTATCCAAAACATGTTGCGGATAATTATAAACGCTTTCTTGAAAATTTGATAAGAAAGCAATATGGTTTTAAAGGTGTTCCGATGACATTGAGTTTTAAAGAAAAATGATATCAGGCAAAAGAATAATTGTAGTGGGCGGAAACGCAGCAGGACCTGCAGCAGCAGCAAAAGCAAAAAGAGTTAATCCCAACGCAAGGGTAACTCTTTTTGAGGCTTCAAGTTTCATATCAACGGGTACTTGCGAAATTCCTTACGTTTTATCGGGCAAAATCAAAAGTTATGAAGATATTGTTTACTATTCCGCGGGAACTTTTTTAAATAAAAAAGGAGTGGGAGTTTTTATCAATCATCTTGTTGAAAGTATTGATAGACGCGGAAAAAACATAACTGTAAAAGATCTTCAAAATGATAAAACAATTATTAAACCTTACGATTCACTTATCCTTACAACAGGTTCTCTTGCAAGAAGAATTCCCGGTTTTTACAAAGAGTTAAGAAATGTTTTCCAGCTAAAAACTATTGATGATTTAATTGAAGTAAAAAAATATATTGATTTGAATTCTGTCCATTCGGTAACAATTATTGGTTCAGGGTATATTGGTATTGAAGCATCTGAAGCATTAATTAATAACAATCTAAAAGTAATATTATTTGAAAAAGAAAAATTACCGCTGCCAATTGCTGAAACGGAAATAAGCAAAAAAGTATTAAATGAATTAGAAAACAACTCCGTGCAGTTTATTGGCGGATTCAAAAACATCGAACCGTTTATTAAAGAAGATGTAGTTATTTCCATAAAATATGATGACGAACACATACAAACCGATTTAGTGCTATTAACTGTGGGCATCTCACCAAATAGTACTTTAGCTGAAAAAGCAAAATTAGATTTGGGCAAATTCGGCGGAATTAAAGTTGATAGGAAATTAAGAACATCCGATAGAAACATTTTTGCTGCCGGTGATAACATTGAAATATTAAACGCAATTACAGGTAAACAGGATTACTTACCTTTTGCAACTTATGCTCATGCTTATGGGCATATTGCAGGAGAAAATGCAGCGGGCGGTAGCGTTAATGCTGAGCCAATAATTAAAAATGTGAGTGTAAAAATTTTCGATAATTATTTTGCTTCAGTTGGATTGAGCAGCATTGAAGCTGAAAATAGCAGATTTAAGACAGATACGGCTAGCGCGGAAATTCCAAATCTTGTTAAAGTTATGCCTGGAAGCAGAAATGTATTTGGGAAAATAATTTATGATTTAGAAAGCAATAGAATCCTTGGTGGGTCATTTTTTGGCGGAAAAGAAGTTTCCGGTTATGCCGATTTGATTGCATCGGTAATTTATTCTAAACAAAAAATAGATTTTCTTGAAAAGGTAAATTATAATTATACTCCACCGCTTTCACCTTTTATTAATTTGCTATCGGTTCTTGGAGGAAAAGCTAATAGAAAAACAAAGAAAGTTTAAAACATGAAAGAATTATATAAAAATTTCAATTTAATAGATCATCCTCTTGTAGAAAGAAATATTACCATTCTCCGTGATGTTGACACAAACTGTGAAACATTCAGATCTGCAATTTCACGACTTTCAAATATTTTAGCCGTAAAACTTTTTGTTGATCTTAAACTAACAGAAATTGAGGTACAAACTCCGTTAGAAAAAACAAAGGGATTTAAACTTGCACAGGAAGTCGTTATCGTTCCCGTTCTGCGGGCAGGATTGGGAATGGTAAATGGATTTTTACAGGTTATACCTGATGCGAAAGTAGGGCACATTGGTTTGGAACGTGATGAAGAAACACTTAAACCGATTGAGTATTATTACAAAACACCCGATAATTTGATCGAGCATGAAATAGTTTTGATTGATCCAATGTTAGCAACGGGTGGAAGTGCTTCGGCTGCAATTTCATTCCTAAAAAAACGGGGTGCGAAGAATATTATTTTTGCCTGTATTGTAGCTGCTCCTAAAGGAATAAATAAAATTAATAAAGACCATCCGGATGTAAAAATATTCGGTGCCGCTCTCGATAGAGAACTTAATGATAAAGGATATATTTTACCAGGTTTGGGTGACGCAGGAGACAGAACATTTGGCACGCTGTAGTTTTTTATCTTTAATATTATATCTCATTTTATTTAACTTTTCTTTTACACAGGATTTCCCTAGTCAGCGAGTTGATTCGCTGCTTAAATCCGGTATAATGAATGTTGTGAATCAGGAATACACTAAAGCAAACAAATATTTTA
Source organism: Ignavibacteriaceae bacterium (assembly GCA_049670345.1). Lineage (GTDB taxonomy): Bacteria > Bacteroidota > Ignavibacteria > Ignavibacteriales > Ignavibacteriaceae > BMS3ABIN03. Next base: position 353 of record JBATTD010000106.1, on the reverse strand, counting down.
ACCAGCTTGCATCAGAATATCCCGAACTGCCATTAGGCAAAATATATATTGCAGCAAGTAAAATTGCGGAAGCATACGATTACAAAAAAGAATATGATTCTGATTATATTGAATTAAATTTGCAAGAAGCAATAGAACATGCAGAAGAACTACTTTCAATTGATGAAGATAATTTATGGTTCAATTATTATTACGCTTTGGCTGAAGGTTACTTTGCATATTATAATGCGATACGAGATGACTGGCTGTCCGCCCTTTCCACCGGTATGAATTCAATTAAGGCATTCGGTAATTGCCTAAATATTGAAAATAATTTTTATGAAGCATACATCGCAATCGGAACTTATGAATAC
>JBATTD010000105.1:0-1607 GCA_049670345.1 Ignavibacteriaceae bacterium | reverse complement strand
AATTATAATGATAAAATTTTTATTAGCTTAATTCTTATTAATAAACCATATAAGGAGGCACTATGTCTAAATCACTTTTAACTCTTCTATTATTTCTGTTGTTGATGCCAACAACAATGTTTGCGCAGGAGGAAATGTCAGCAGAGCAAAAAGCATGGATGGATTATATGACACCGGGTCCTATGCACGAAATGATGGCAAAAACTGTTGGTGATTGGAAATCAAAGAACACATTCTGGATGGATCCTGCCGGCGAACCGATGGTGAGCGAAGGAACCGCCAAATTTGAGATGATACTGGGGGGCAGGTATCTAAAATCAACTCATTACGGCATGGTAATGGGTATGCCAATGGAAGGAATCAATCTTCAGTGTTATGATAATGCGACAAAGGAATTTTCAGCTACGTGGATAGACAACATGGGAACAGGAATGTCAGTATCAAAGGGTACATATGATGAAGCGACTAAAACACTTAATTTTACCGGTACAATGGTTGACCCAATGAGCGGCAAAGAATTAAAGTATCGTCAAACAATTCAATTACTTAATGATAATCATCAGGTTATGGAAATGTTCGTATATGCCGACGGTAAAGAATTCAAGAACATGATAGTTGAATTAACAAGATAATCTATTAGGTTTTTATCATAACAATTTCATTCTTAGTCATCGCTGCAGTTTGGGATGGCTAAGATTTTTTTATTAATGAATGAAGAAATAAAAATAAAATCATCGTATAAATTCTACCCGGTTACCAAGGAGAATTGGAAGGATTTTGAAATACTCTTTGGGGATAAGGGTGCTTGTGCCGGCTGCTGGTGTATGTACTGGCGTGTTAAGTCTGCTGCATGGGAGAAACAAAAGGGCGATGGTAACAAGAGAGCGATGAAGAAGATAATTTATTCTGATAATATTCCTGGTATTCTTGCTTATCATAAAAGTGAACCTGTCGGTTGGTGTTCAGTTGCACCAAGAGAAGATTTTCCAAGATTAGATAATTCGAGAATATTAAAACCCGTTGATGAAAAACCCGTATGGTCTGTTGTATGTTTTTTTATTCATAAGAATTATAGAAAAAAGGGATTAAGTATTGCTCTACTAAGCGCTGCAAAAAAGTTTGTAAAATCCAATAGCGGAAAAATACTTGAGGGCTATCCAGTAGAACCGAAAAAAGATAAAATGCCAGATGTATTTGCCTGGACCGGAATTTCTGCTGCTTTTAAATCTGCAGGATTTAAAGAAGTTGCACGCCGTTCTGAAACCCGCCCAATAATGAGATTTTATTTTAAGTAACAGTTCTCTTTTTTTATCTCCCAAATTTAATTTTCAGAATTGAAACGAATCTGCTAATCAATAGCATGGAAATCAATATTTTTTTTTATTTTTCATTTTAATTATGAAAACAAAACTTGATATAGCAAAAAACTGGCTGCCGCGTTACACCGGAACCCAGATTGATGAATTTGGTGATTACATGCTTCTTACAAATTTCCATGATTATGTTACCCGGTTTGGCGAGAAGTTTAATTGTGAAGTAAAAGGAGCAGGACGTCCTTTTCAAACAGCTACGAACGCTGATGGTTTATCTATAATTAACTTTGGTAT
>JBATTD010000104.1:0-5452 GCA_049670345.1 Ignavibacteriaceae bacterium | reverse complement strand
GGGGAAATGTCCACTTCTTTTCAGTTAATAGCTGCATAGTAGAACCGGATGGTTATGTACATCCCTCCGTTCAATCGGCTTGGCTTGAAACTCAACTGAATAATTGCATTATAAATCATTCTCATTGGAAGTTTGTTTATTTTCATCATGCACCATATTCCTCTGGATCTCACGGATCAGTCAGTTGGATGCAATGGCCTTTTAAAGAATGGGGGGCAGATGTAGTTATGGCAGGACACGACCACACCTATGAAAGATTAATTGTTGATGAGTTCCCATATTTTGTAAATGGTTTGGGAGGAAAGAACAGGTATCAATTCGATCCACCGATTCCGGGGAGCATTGTTAGATATAGAGAAAAATATGGGGCGATGTTAATGACAGCAGACGAATCCCGGCTCACATTCAGTTTTTTTAGTGTTGATAATGAGTTAATTGATTTCTATGAAATTATTAATCCATTTAGTTCACTTATGATTGATATTTCTGTCACAGCTGGGAGATACTCATTAGAACAAAATTATCCCAATCCTTTCAACCCAATAACAACAATCCAATACCAAATACCAGAATTAAGTTTTGTTACTCTTAAAGTTTATGATGTTTTAGGAAGTGAAGTTGCATTACTTGTAAATGAAAAAATACCAGCAGGAAGTTATGCTGCAGAATTTGATGCCAACAAGCTACCAAGTGGAATTTACTTTTACAAACTGCAGGTATACGCGCCTGGGCGTGCAGGTTCTTTTGTTGAAACTAAGAAAATGATTTTATTAAAATAGTTTATGGAATAAAGAATTTACCTGCCGAAGTTTTAACGTAGGCAGGGATGGTGTTGATGAAATAAGGCTTAAGAAAACAATTGAGGCTCTAAGCGGATCTTTTTATTAGGCCGAGAGAATAAATCCTTAGTAATTCAGGATAACAATTTAAAAATCCTTTGGAGACTTTACTCTCCAAAGGATATCGAATGAGATAATCTGATTAGAAATGAACATTGAGAATTACACTAGCAGAACCCACTCCAAAAGATGATGAACTTTGTCCCTCCACTGTTGTATTTCCTGTCTTTTCTTCTGGTTTGCCTAAGCTTCTATATCCAAGCGTATATTTGCCACCCAGAGATAGACCCTCAGTAAAGTACCAGTCAAATCCGAAGTTTATTCCTATACCAAAACCACTACCGGAAAATTCTGTTTTTGAAGTTGTACCACCTTCGGTTAATTCAACAGTTGAGGAATAATTACCAAAGTTTAGATTAACTCCAAAGTATGGTGAAACACTGTAGAGTGCTTTAAGATGATAATTCCCGTCGACTGAAAGACCAAATGTTGTTGATGATGATTCTGACTTATCACCATTCTGGAATTCCTCTGATGATGAACCTGTTCCGAAATTCAAACCAAGTACAACTGCAATCTGATTAGTAAAAAAATATCTAAAACCGGCGCCAAATAAGTTCATATTATCAGCGTCAAAAACAGATACTGTACTGACATAAACTGGTTCAAAATTACTTTGAAATGGTGTATAACGAAAAACGAAAGATCTTGATCCCTTTACAATTTCTGGTTTGGGACCATCATAATTTGAATTTACCTGTGCAAAGGACATTGTTGCTGCAAATAGAGTTAAAGAAATAAGTTTTATTAGTTTCATTATTTTATTCTCCTGTTTTTGTTTAAGAAATACAATTTGCCCCAATATTATATCGTTCAATTTAAATTGATATAATCTTATTAAAAATGCTTCTAACAATTAAAGTTGATAGACTATTCTTTTAAGTCCTTAAAACCATTTAGGTATTTTCAAAATTAAATTAAGACATTTTTTTTAAAAAAGCCATATTATTCTTATTGAAATGTTTATTATATTCTATTAAGTTGTGTTACACTTAGAGTTTATGATGTGTTGGGTAATGAAATTACAATATTAGCAAATGAAGAAAAACCTGCAGGAAGTTATAAAGTTAAGTTTTCCACCAAAGGCAGATCCGCCTCCGGCGGAAATGCTTGGAAATTACCAAGCGGTATCTATTTTTATAGTCTTCAAGCAGGAGATTTTATTGAGACAAAGAAGATGATATTTCTTAAATAAACTAAGGAGAAAAAATGCAAGCAATAAAAATTCAAACCGGTTTAATTTTAACATTGCTCTTATTTCTAAGTTGTACGCTTACTGCTCAGGATGTTGCCGGTAGTAAAGATCATCCTTTATTTAACAGGATGCCTGGTTATAAAATCGAGCAATATAAAGAAAATGATTTTGATGTTTACGACAAATTTAAAGACAGTAATGGCAAGAAAACCAGTGTTGAGGGCCATTATTATTTTATACAGTACCGTATTAATAAGGGAGAAGAGGCAGCTTCTGGTGCCCAAGTTTTAAGCAACTTCATAAACGCTGTTACAAAAATCGGGGGAAAAGTCATCTATGAAACAAAAGGAGATGCCTATTTTAATCTCATAAATGACAAGAAAGAAACCTGGGCCCAAGTAGAAATATTTAACAGAGGAGGGGGTTATCGGTTATGGATTATAGAAAGTGCCGCAATGGAACAAAGTATTGTCGCCGATCCTAAAGCAATGGGTGATGATATTGAGCGCACCGGTCGTGTTGCTATATACGGAATTTACTTTGATACAGACAGTTACAAAATAAAACCGGAATCAGAGCCTGCTCTTAAAGCCATAGCTGAATTACTTAAAACAAAAAGCAGTCTTAATGTTTATGTTGTTGGACATACAGATATGACGGGTAACCTTGATCATAATATGAAACTTTCAGAAAACAGAGCAAAGGCAGTTGTTGATGCTTTAGTAAAAGATTACGGGATTTCTGCAAAAAGACTAATTGGGAAAGGAGTTGGTCCGTTATCACCGGTTAGTACAAACAAAACAGATGAAGGCAAACTACTTAATAGAAGAGTTGAACTGGTTGAGCAATAATTATTAATTAAATAAAATTTATTTGGGCGGTTGAAAAGCCGCCCTTCTGATATCTCTTCCATTTTTATCCTATCGCATTCCAAATTAATTTCCATTAAATTTGTTTCTAAAATTATAAAGCTTCCAAATATTATTGATTGAAAACCGGAGAGGATAATGAGCAATAAAATAACTCCAGCAAAAAGAACAAAAAACATAACCTATGCAGTCAGGGATATTGTTGTGCTTGCAAATGAAGTTGCAAAAAGCGGAAAAGAGATGTTGTACCTTAACATCGGAGACCCCAATATTTATGATTTTGAGCCTCCGAAACATCTTGTTGAGGCAACGTATAAAGCAATGCTGGAAAACAAAAATGGCTATGCCCCTTCTTCTGGTATAAAAGAAGCTGTTGATGCGATAGAACGCGAAGCCGAAAGAAAAGGAATTACAAACGTACACGATATATTTGTTACAACCGGCGCCAGCGAAGCAATAGATATTTGTTTAACAGCTTTAGTTAACGAAGGTGAAAATGTATTAACTCCAACTCCCGGCTATCCACTTTATACTGCTATTGAAAGTAAATTAGAGATGGTGAGTAATCCATACTATCTTAATGAAGAAAACGGTTGGACACCTGATATTGATGACATTAAAAGCAAAATAAATGATAAAACAAAAGCAATCATTCTTATAAATCCGAATAACCCAACGGGTTCGCTTTACACACAGGAAAGTCTTTTACAGATAATTGATCTTGCGTTGGAAAATGATCTTGTAATTTTTGCTGATGAAATTTATGACAAACTTCTTTTTGATGGCAAAGAGCATGTTTCAATTGCATCGTTAAATAAAGATGTTTCCTGTATTACTTTTGGCGGCTTATCAAAAAATTATATGGTTCCCGGCTTCAGGATTGGGTGGGGAATTGTAAGCGGCAGAAAAGAAGTGCTCGCCGATTATATCGAAGCAATGAATAAAATTTTAAGAGCTCGATTGTCTGCAAATCATCCTGAACAATATGGAATAAAACCATCATTGGAGGGAGAACAATCAAACCTTCTTGAAGCAAAGGAAAAACTTACATTAAGACGCGATATGACTGTAGAGATGCTTAATGCCATTCCGGGAATATCCTGTGTTAAACCCGAAGGGGCGTTTTATGCATTTCCGCAACTTCATATGAATCAGCCGGATAATCATTTTGTGGCTGAGTTAATAAAAGAAACAGGTGTTGTTGTTGTTCCGGGAAGCGGTTTTGGGCAAGTTCCGGGCACTCAACATATCAGAGTAGTCTTTTTACCAAATGAACAGATCCTTGAAAAGGCATATAATGCAATCGGAGATTTCTATCAAAAATATCTTGAGAAATTTCCTGAAGCTTCATTAGCGAAGTGATTGTAGGCAAGTACCAAGAATCAGTAACCAACTTTATAAACAAATCACTTAGGTCTTCATTTCAACAGGCTAATTAGCAATTTATGTTTAACGATATCTTTTATTGATGAGAAAAAACCGATAAAATACTTAGCATAGAAAAATGGATGTTGATTAGCGAAATGGCAATGTATATATTTGTTTTTCAAAAATTTATTAACACTTATTACTGTTTTGAACGAATATAAAATTACTACACTTCCCAACGGAACACGAATAATATCTGAATTCATTCCCTATGTGAAATCTTTTTCTCTTGGATTTTGGTTTAATGTTGGAGCAAGAGATGAAAATGTTTCTAACAACGGAATTTCGCATTTCATCGAGCATATGCTATTCAAAGGAACTAAGAGAAGATCAGCCAAAAGAATTGCTGAGGAGATTGAATCCTACGGCGGCTACTTGAACGCTTTCACTTCAAAAGAGCATACTTGTTATTACACAAAAGGGCTGTCTGAAAATCTTGGAAAATCTTTTACAATACTCGCCGATATGATACAGAATCCTCTATTTAAAGAAAGTCATGTGCGCAGAGAATCCGGAGTTATAATCGATGAATTGCATGATGTGAATGATAACCCCGAAGAGCTGATCTTCGATATGTTTGAAGAGGTTATTTTTAAGGGGAACAGATTAAGTATGCCGGTCATTGGCACCGAAGGAAATATTCGCAAATTTAAAGCTGATGAACTTCATAAATTCCATCAGAAAAAATATGATATAGGAAATCTTTTAATCGTTGTTTCCGGCTCAGTTGAGCATGATGAATTGGTGAAGCTGGCTGAGAAACATATTGGCAGAAAAACTTCAGGCTCAAAAGTACGTAGAGAAAAATTTGTTTCTCGCAAAGCAACTGATCTTATTTTGGAAAAAGATTTTCATCAGGTTCATTCAATTATCGGCAGAGCAACCGTGGGCTTTAATAGTAAGAAGAGAACCACAATCAAAGTTCTTTCAACTTTACTCGGGGAAGGAAGCAGCTCGAGATTATTCCTTGCAGTTAGAGAAAAACTTGGAATTACTTATCAGATCACTTCCTTCTTAAATTCATATCAGGATGTTTCATCTTTCGGAATTTATTATTCCAC
>JBATTD010000103.1:0-2057 GCA_049670345.1 Ignavibacteriaceae bacterium | reverse complement strand
CCAAAAGTCTGAGGTATTTAAGAAGTGCATTTAATTGGGCAATTACTGAAAAATATTTAATTGAAAACCCTTGCAAGGATATTAAGCCCATCAAAATACCTGAGAAACAACCTCTATTCTTTTCAGAAACCGATTTCCAAATCTTAATTAAATCTATTGATGGTAAAGATATTAGAGACATAGTAATATTTGCAGTAAATACTGGCTTAAGACTAAGGGAATTAACTACACTTCATTGGAATCAAATAAACTTAAAAGACAAATATTTAATTCTTGATAATATGAATCATACTACTAAATCGAAGAAGATTAGAACGCTTGCATTAAACAATAAGGCATTACAAATACTAAATGAAAGAGAATTTCAGAATGATAAGAATGTATTCACTATTAATAATTTAAGATTTAATGCTGATCTTCTAAGCAAAAAATTCAAACGGTATGTAATTAGTTCAGGACTTAATCCAAAATTAAAGTTCCATTCTTTAAGACATACATTTGCAAGCTGGTTAGTTCAAAGAGGTGTATCTATATATGAGGTGTCAAAATTATTAGGACATTCAGATATAAAAACAACTGAGATTTATTCTCATTTAAGGGCTGAGGAAGTCGAAGGGCATAGCCTCCGCCTTATTTGCACTTATTTTTACTAATCTTTATTTTTATTAAATACGTATTCCAATTAAGTGAATAGAAAAATAAATAATTAATTTAGTTCCGATATACGTAATACCTATTAACGGAAATATTACCCGATATACGTATTGCGTGTATTGAGAAGTTGGAAACAATTAACACAACAGATTATGGGAAAAATAAAAATTCAACTTCTAATATCATTAGTAATAATATCAACATTTTGCTTCGGTCAAAGTGTAAATGATTATTTGGAAGTAATTAAGAAAAAAGGAGATAATCCGATAAATTTTGTTCAAAAAAAATTAGAAACACACGATTTGATACTATTTGATGACGGTTTACATTCTGCTTACGAACCTTTTCAATTTTACATCGAGCTAATAAATGCCCCGGATACAAAACTTGATTATATCTTTATTGAAGTTCTGGGAATAAATGTTCAGTCTGATATTGATGCTTATTTAGGCAGTGAAACCAAGGATAAAAAACTTTTGCTCCATGTATTCCAAGATGATTTTTCCGGTTTTGGATGGCGGTATGAAACTTATCTTGATCTTCTTTCAGCAATCTGGGATTATAACCATAGCCAACCTGATGAAGAGAAAAAGATAAAAGTGATTGGAGTTGATCAACCTGTTTACTGGGAGGGAATTCATAACCGGCAAGACTATGATGTCTTTCTACGTTCACATATTGCAAGAGATTACTTCATGTATAAAATTATTGTAAATCAAATGGATTATTTCAAATCCGGCAAAAAAGGTATTTACTCATCCAATACTCGGCATATCTATAAAAATATTAGAAATTTAGAAGGATTTCCGTATTGGAACTGCTGTACATTTTTTTATAACTGGCATCCTGATAAAACTTATGCAATAAGAATCCACAATGTGATGCTTTCTTTTGAATCTGTAGATAAAGAAAAGAAAAGCATAACCGCAGAAGGCCTAGATAATTTGACCTACAGTTGGATAAAACTTGAAAATGGGATTTGGGACAAAGCTTTTGAATTAAACCAAAATCATCCGGTGGCAATTCCTCTCAAAGACAATCCTTTCGGCAAAGCTAAATATGTAGGTAATTATATGCTGAATGCAGACAAAAATCAAATTATGTATGATGCCTATGATGCGTTGATTTTTTTAGCCCCTCTTAACAAATTGCATTTTTCAGCAAAAATGAACTTCTTTTATACCGATGAATTTAAGCAAGAATCGAAAAGACGCATCAAAATAATTTATGGTGAAAATCTGGAATCATTTTTAAAAGACAATGATGCAACAACCATTGATGACTATATTGACAATTTAACAAAATATCACCCCAGAGTTAAAAATGAATTATTGAATGAATAACTGTTTCCAACAATGTGTATAATTCATAGGGGTTTCACAGGTTTTCGAGTGTTATCACAC
>JBATTD010000102.1:0-4658 GCA_049670345.1 Ignavibacteriaceae bacterium | reverse complement strand
ATCCAATTGCATCAGTACTTAAAAAAGACATAATGGTATACTCATTGCCACCACTATAGAACTTTAAAATACTGGAGTAATCACCCTGTATATCGGTGCTAGATGCACAATGGGTTAAGCCAATTGTAACTAACAGTATTAAGAATTGTAGAATATGATTTTTTAGCTGTTTCATATCACTTTGTCTCCTATTTATTTAATGAATGAGATTTTAAAACATCCGCTATTAACTGGATGATCCTAATCCAGGTTAAAGTATGAGAAACAATTTGTTTGCCAGCTTTCTTTGATATATCAATGGATCCTCCAACTCATTTATTTATAAAGACTTATCTGAAGAAGTGTGAGTGTTTATTGCTGAATTTCCGGAAGGCTAATGCCAACATATTGGCAATTGACAATATGTTGGCAAAACAAATTGGGGGTATTAGAGTACAATAAAGTGTCAAGAAACAATTTTATTTGACAACCCGGGAAACTGAAGCGGTGCTTTAAAGACCAAATTATTTATCCAGATTGAAAGTACATCTCATTTCTATTTTATAAGAATCATCTTTTTGTTTATAAAATCTTCACGAAAAAATCACGTAGGGGTAATTCAATAGTCACCATTTATTCAGCTTTTAGAATGGTCTTTGAGAAATCTGAAAGAATTTAGCTTAACTCAGTTTCTTTGGATAACACCGGTTTACCTTTGTAAATAGGAATTTTAAATGAAAACGTAGTCCCTTCGCCCTTGGCACTTTTAACATCAATTGAAATATTATGAACTTCCAGAATTTTTTTAACAATTGCTAAACCTAATCCAAGCCCGGCATTATCGTGCATATTGGTTCTTTCTGCTTTCTGGTAACGGTCAAAAATGTGGGGTAAATCGTTGGAGTTTATGCCTGCACCACTATCCTTAACGGATACGAAAATATCTTCCTTTTGTGGGAATAAACTAATTGTAATATTTCCGTTTTTCGGAGTAAATTTAATTGCGTTATCCAATAAGTTTTGAAGTACCTTCTCCATCATTCCGATATCGGCGTATACCAAAGGCAGATCAAAAGGAAATTCTAAAGAGAGATCTATTTTTTTTGGTTCTGCAATTATAAGGTTCTTCTGCTGTATATCTTGCACTAATTCTGCTATTGAAAAAGGTTCGGGATTTGGTACGGTTTCTCTCGCTTCGAGTTTGGATAGTTCAAACAATTCTTCAACTAAGTTTTTTAGTCTCTCGGTGCTACTGAATATTGTCTGCATATATTTCTTCTTATCTTCATCGGAAATAGAATCTGCCTTCATTAATATAGTTTCTATATAACCCTGTATAGTTGCAAGCGGCGTTCTTAAATCGTGCGATACGTTTGCAACGAGTTCTCTTCTTAAATTATCCATCGTTTTCATTTCTTCTATATTGCTTACAATTGTATCTGCCATTTCATTAAATGAATCTGCAAATTCAACTAATTCGCCCTCCCCCTTTAATTTTATCCTGGCATTTAGATCGCCATCTTTAAATTTTCGTATTACATAAATAATCTTGCTTAAGTTTCTTGTAATAAGTGCAAGTGCAATTAAACTGATTAATGCAGCTGCAATAAGAGTGATTGCCATTGAACGAACTCCTAGCCGCAACATATAACTGCCAAATACAAACTGGGTGGCGTTCTCATATTCTTCTCCACCAAGGATAACATATATATAACCCATAAAAACGGAATCTTCGTAAACCTCTGATGCAGAAAAACCTTTCATTACTTTTTCATTCTTTGGATCAACACCCATAACAAAAGTGGATGTGCCAACCTTCAGAAACTCTTTAATCGGATCTAATGGAACATAATCCATTTTGATAACCTTATTCGGAGCAAAGTATGTTAAAATTTTTCCTTCAGTGTTAAGCAGATACACCTCGATGCTCGGATTAATTACCATAACACTGTGGAAAACTTCTTTAAGTGCTTCTTCATTTGCTTCGCCGTTAACAAAACACTTGTTCTCGGCTGCAATATGTGGAGCTACTTCTGCATTTAGTTTCTGTCCGGTCTCTTGAAAATACATCTCTGCAGTGTAAACAGAGATGTAAAGGTATATAACCGACAAAACCAGAAGCGTTATTAAGAAGATTGCACTAATCTTCCAGAATATGCTTGTGAAAAAACGATTTTTTCTTCTTTTATTTTCCTTCATAATAACCTCAGATATCCTCGTTCTCATTAAATCTGTATCCAACTCCCCAAGAAGTTAAAATATATTTTGTGTTTGATAGATCGGGTTCAATTTTACTTCTTAACCTGTTTATATGTGAGTTAACCGTATGCTCATACCCATTATATTGATAACCCCAAAGGATATTCAGCAATTGCTCTCTTGTATATGTTCTGCCGGGATGGGAGGCGAGCAGATGCAGCAGATCAAATTCTTTTGGAGTTAGCTCTATTCTTTCTCCATTCAAGAGTACTTTCCGTTTTACAACCTCTATAGTTAAGTCTCCAAAGGCAATATCGGTTTCGTTATCTATTTCCTTTTGAATAGCTTCAATTCGTCTGAAGATTGCTTTTACTCTTGCTATAAATTCTCTTATTCCGAATGGCTTTGTTAGATAATCATCTGCTCCTACTTCAAGCCCAAGCACTTTATCAAACTCCTCAGATTTTGAGGTGAGCATTAATACGGGCGTGTAGATGTCCTTCCTTCGTACCTCTTTACAAATTTCAAGACCGTCTAACTTCGGCAGCATTAAATCCAGCACAATCAGATCATACTGATCATTTAAAGCATGCTTTAATCCATTCTCACCATCATAGGCTTGCGTAACTCCACAATTCAAATCTGTTAAATGTATCTTAAGAAGATCGGATATAGATTTATCATCTTCAACTACTAACACGTTTTTCATAATACTTCCAAGTGATTGGTTCAGTACAAAAATAATATGAAATTATAACAAAACTATCACAATAAAATAAATAATAGTAAGAATTGAGTAAAGAATAAAAGGGCTGCTAAATTTCTAACAGCCCTTTATGGAGAGAGAGTTATCTGGATACTGTTCCGGTTGGGAACGAAGAAAGGTTTGAGTTCATCATATAGGTTTTATGGTCTATTGCACCGATTGGGATATTACCAACCAATGGTTTCAGAGTAAAAGGATCTGCACTGTTATCCGGTGATGGCTCAATCGATATAACCGCAACACCTCCCATTAAATCAGTGGGGAATGTTAATCCTGCAGGAGCACTAAATAAAAAGTCCTCTCCCGGGAAAGGCGGACCCGGATTCATACTGCTGCTGTAAGGGTCAGCATCATCAAAGTCAGAAGTGCTCGTGAAGGTTCCGGTTGTAACAGGCATGCCATTAATAACCGTCCAACCCTCATATTTCCAGCCAGCTGGCAGGGTTGGTAAAGTTAATCCTGCTGATGCACCATTAACAGTGATAGTTACGGCTCCTGTGGGATTAGCTCCTGCATTGTTGTCCATTGTATATGTTACATGATCGGTGGCATCACTTGGGATCATTCCAACCAGGGGCTTTAGTGTGAAAGGAGATGCGTCATCATCCGGAAAAGGTTCAATTGATATAACTGCAGTTTTACCAGCTAAATCTGTAGGGAATGTTAAACCAGCCGGAGCATTAAATAAAAAGTCTTCTCCTGGGAATGGTGGTCCAGGCATAGTACCACTGTAAGGGTCAGCATCATCAAAGTCAGTTGTGCTCGTAAAGGTTCCGGTTGTAACAGGCACGCCATCAATAACTGTCCATCCTTCATATTTCCATCCCCCGGGGAGAGTTGGGAGAAATAATCCTTGTGCAGGACTTCCCGAAGATAAATCGAGGAACCATATACCGCTGTTTTCATCTGTATTTGGTCCGTTTGTTGGGGTAGCAAGTATGTAATTTCCAGTAGCACTTAAAAAGTCGTCTCCCAATGCAGAAGAATGACTGACGCTTAACGTTGCACTACCGCCGGAAACATCACCTGCTACGTAATGAGTCATAGCCGGAATATCATCTGTATCTCCCGCAGGTTCAATAGTGAGTACGATTTCAGTGGCTGAGCTAAGATCCCCTCCTAATACAAATTCACCATTTATAATTTCCGTGCCATTCAGGTCTACCAGATTCCCATTGGAATCCAGATTGAATTTACCTGTTGATAACGGCGAGCCATTAACTATAGCCCAGCCTTCATAATGATAACCATTTAACAGTGGATTCAACCCTGTAAAATTTAAGGCAAAAGTAGTGCTTGGTGGATTTAAAAACCAAATACCGCTGTTCTCGTTTGTATTTGGACCATCAGTAGGTGTAGCTAGTATATAATTTCCAGTCGAAGTCGAAAAATCGACACCTAAGGCCGCACCATGATCCGTTGATATATTTGTAGAATTTGTACTGAAATCACCACCCAATATATGCACTGCACTTGGATTTGGGTCCGGGTCTGGATTTGGCTCGATAGTTAAAACAAAAGCAGTTGCAAGTGAAAGGTTGTCAGGATTCACATCAAAAACAGTCTGACTTAAATTTCCACTTGCATCAACAGTAAATGTTCCTGTGGATATAGCGGTTTCGGCGGCAGCGCCTCCGGTCTTAGCCATACCTGGAATAATTATCCATCCCTCATATACCGCATTTGCGCCAAGATCTTCCAAACCGTTTATGTT
>JBATTD010000101.1:0-3699 GCA_049670345.1 Ignavibacteriaceae bacterium | reverse complement strand
TCCAACAGAACATATAAAAGAATAGCTTTTGTATCGCAATCTCCAAACATTTTTGCCAATGTAGCCAACGGCGAAAGAAGATCAAGCGTTCCTCCAGGGCGGTTATATTTTATATTTTGCACAAATGAAACAACAAATAATAATTTATCGTTATCCGGCATATTTTCATTTCTAAATATCTCGTTGAATCCTTCTGATATAGTTTTTAATTGCGGAAATGATCTTTCGTAAACAATTTGATAAATCCTTGTCCAAACGTATTGTGCTTGAATTTCAGGATCTCTATAATCGTAACGCGGATCTAGCCCCAATTCTTCAAATGTCATTCCACTGATCCGGTCTATCAAACTAATTGCTTTTCTTACTTCATTTGCCAATAACCTAAATGTGAGATTGTACTTTTTCTTAGTTAGGGTGTTGCTCACAAACTTCCACGAGAAGGATGCGTTGATAATCGTTTCTGTTGTTAAGCTGTCCATCTCAATTGTGTAATTCACTTTTTCACCATTTCTGAATTCAAATTCAGGGAATTCAATTGATGATAGCATTGAAACTATCAATACAAAAAAAATGAACATCGAAAAACATCCACCGAATACTCCCTTTAGGCAGCCGCTACGGGATGACTTTCGTTTATAAGTCCGGGCAGCCATAATCAGCCGCCTATATCAATAAAAGAAACAGGTGGAAACGGGATAAGTGCATCAAGTAATGTGCGTAATCCCGGCTCTAGCAATAATGCAATTGATATTATTATCACCGAAAGGAAAATGCTTACCGCAATGTTGTTTCCTTTTATTTCCTTTAATTCATCAAGGTCTTTTGTAAGACGCATAAAAATTAGCAATGCAACATAAACTGCTACAAATGCAATTATTCCCCCCAGCACAATATGCCCAAGCATTAAGAATGCTGTTTTTACATAAGTCATTAATACTGCTTCAGGATTGCGAAGCGTATTGCTGAAAATAGTTATCGCTGTTTCAATTGAATTTTTGACAACAATGATTATTGCAAGAACAATTGCACCATTAAGAATTGCTACGGCAACGTTGTTGTTTTTAAGTTCTTCGATTTCATTTATACCGCGGATCAGTCTTTGAAAAACCTTTGACGCTGAGTAAACAAAGAGTATTCCTAAAAACAATGAAAGAAGAATTTGAACCAAACCGGTTATGAGTAATATTATATCCATATTTACCTCTGCTATTATTCTTTAAAATCCAAGTGTAATATAAAGTTAAAATAATTTGATTTTATATGTAATACTAAATCAGTAAAATTGCAGTATGCTGGCAGAAAAGATAAAATTAACATTTGCAGCGCTATTTTTATTTCTATTAAACCTGCTGATGTTTGGCTGTTCAACTTCGCAGTTAACCAAATATGAATTAGGGTTGGAGAGTTACAATAACGGCAGATACAGAACCGCCGTTGATTATTTTACAAGAGCAATATGGGAAGACCCGACAAATTCAGAGCTGTATTTTTGGCGGGGGAATGCAAAAGCAAAACTTAAGCTTAACGATGAAGCAATACTTAATTACACAACTGCAATAAAACTTGATCCCGAAATGAAATATTATAAGAACAGGGGATTGATGTTCATCGAAACAAAAAATTACCGTAATGCCATAAGCGATTTTAATGAAGCGCTTATATTTGATTCAACAAATTCAACATTGTATTTTAATCGTGGATATACGCAAGCTTTATCGAGCAATTATGAGAGCGCGATTAAAGATTACTCAAAGGCAATTTTTCTAGATTCCACAAATGCAAAAGTTTTTGTTAACCGCGGCGATCTTTGGTCGGGAGTTGAAGAACACCAAAAAGCAATATTCGATTTTACCTCTGCAATATTAGTAAACGATAAAGATGAGCTTGCATATTTTAACCGTGCTAAGGAGTTTGCTATAATAGGAATGTTTGAACAGGCAATTGATGATTATTCGAAAGCTATAATTTTGAATCCTTCTAATATTGAATACTATTTTCTTCGCGGCGAGTTAAAAGTTGGAGCAGCCGAATTTTTAAGCGCTGCTGCAGATTACACTAAAATTATAAGTTTGCAACCTGATAACGGAAATGCTTATTATAACAGGGGAATTTGTTACGCAAATATTAACTTAAAAGATAATGCGTGCGACGACCTGAACCGTGCTGGAGAACTTGGTTTCTTCGAAGCTTACGAAGTAATAAGAAAATTTTGTATGAAAGAAGAAAAGAAAAAGAAAAAGAAAAAATGATTGAGACATTATTAATTATTTTGGGTTTGCTTATTGCAGTTGTTGGATTGATGGGCTGCATCATTCCCGCCTTACCGGGTCCGCCATTAAATTTTCTTTCACTGTTAATTTTAGAGTTAGCAGTTGATGATGCTTTCCCGGCTGATTTTTATTTTCTATGGGGAGGAATAACCATTACCGTAACTGTACTGGATTATATTCTACCCATAATGGGTGCAAAAGTTTATAAAGCAAGCAGCTTCGGTATTTGGGGTTCCATCATCGGGATGCTAATTGGGATATTATTTTTCCCGCCCTTCGGGATGATATTGGGATTATTTATTGGAGCGGTACTTGGTGAACTTATAGCTGGTAAAGAAGAATGGGAAGCGTTAAAAATTGGTAGCGTTACATTTTTTGCAAGTATGCTGATGATCTTTATTAAACTTGCTGTATCGGGAGTGATGACGTATTATTTTATAAAAAGAACGATTGATTATATTTTCTAAAAATAAAAAAGGGAGCTTAGCTCCCTTTCTTTTTATAATCATTCAATTGATTCGTTATCTTCCAATTAAATCAAGCTGTTCTTTTTTAGCAAGAAGTTCTTCATGTGTGTATTGATGATCTGGATCGGGCACAATAGCGTCACTTGGGCATGCCGGAATGCACTGTGGCTCGTTGTAAAAACCAACACATTCTGAACATTTTTCTGTAGCGATATAGGTTTGTTCCATGTTGAGAGCTTCATGCTCTTCGCCATTGTAATCCCATGTAACACCTGCTGTATAAATTGCATTATTGGGGCATTCAATTTCGCAAGCGTTACAATCGATACATTCATCGGTGATCATTAATGCCATAATATGATCCCCTTCCCTTTCTTTATAATGAATTATTAATTACAATACTAACTTATAAAGCAATTAAGCTATTTTATAAACAAGTCTAGTATCTTTTTATCGGAAATTGCACATCAATCTGCATACCAAATAATTATTGATAAAAAAGTCTGTTTAACGATTAGATTTCTTAAAAAGGGGAAAATGAAATAAATATTTTCTCATTTGTCAGGAAAATATTCATTTGAGCTGGATTCAATTATGTTTAAAATGTTTCTAAAGCGTGGAAGAAAGGGCATATAAATTCCTACCACCGTGACCCTGTAAGTAAAACCTACTTTAAACATTTTAATTACTTCATCAGCGTTATGTTTATTGTGATAGTAATCATTAACATTCGTAAATACTTCATCTTCTGTAAAGATAAAATATTTTCCCTGCTCGTTACCCCATCTTTCTGTATTGATTACGGTAATCACCTCTTCTGTTTTGGTGATGAAAGGTTCAAAAAACAAGTAACCAAAAATCAATAGTACAATGGTTGACACAAATCCCAGAAAGACTGCTAACTTGTATAAAAATGTGCCCATCTTATAGACCTCGACTAATATTGATTAACTGTTGAATAT
>JBATTD010000100.1:0-5811 GCA_049670345.1 Ignavibacteriaceae bacterium | reverse complement strand
CGTTCCATCACTACTTTAATTCTATAATCTAAATTGGCAATAATTCTTACCTTAAGAATATTTGGGATTTCCCTGGTAAAATAATGACCAGCAAATCCATCATACACAACATTATCTCTTTGTATATATTCAAGGAAGGCTTCACGAATAAAAGCAGTATACTTTCTTTTTCCATCTTTTATATTATCGAAAATTGAAGGAGAATCTTGAGTTGCATGCAGAAGTTTTACTTCAGGTATATTAAAATCTTTTGAATCTTTTAAAAGTAATTCTCTTGAAATGCATTCATACCCTAACTTTTCGGCTAATTTTTGTGCAATTTCCTTCCCTCTGCTATAAGAACCTCTGGAAATTGTAAT
Organism: Ignavibacteriaceae bacterium; assembly: GCA_049670345.1. Classification (GTDB taxonomy): domain Bacteria; phylum Bacteroidota; class Ignavibacteria; order Ignavibacteriales; family Ignavibacteriaceae; genus BMS3ABIN03. The sequence goes on along the minus strand of JBATTD010000100.1, from coordinate 5,452 downwards.
GATTCCCATGTTGACCTCCTTATTTTTGAAAGCCCTTTATATCATCAATAGAATTTGAACTGATGATAAATGAAGTTGTAACAAAATTCAAATTATAATAATAATTATGATGCATTCGATTTTGATTTGTCATCAGATAGTTTAAAATAAAGTGATGATAATGTGCAATAATAATAAGAAAAAAATTACACATAGTCAGGATTAATTCTGATTTTCAAAATTTATTTATGTTCTCTCTCCAAAATGTGTTTAATAATTTTATGTGAAAATAAGCACAAAACTTTTCTCAACAGATAGTTATGATCCATTTATTTCCTTCAGATACAATAAGTAATTACTAAACAACATTCTGATGACAAATCTCCTAATCTCTTTGATATTATTTGAATTATTAACAAACTTTAAGTGTTAGAATATTTGTATTATGATTAAGTGCAATCTTAGTATCATTTTCTCTCTTCTTTATAAACTTTTAAAACTTATGCATCTGGATACAGGTGGTAAAGAAATCGTTTTCATAAATGTCTTTTCTCCTAAGACAATCAAAACAGAAACAACTTGTATTTCTTCATTTTTTTTCATTCAATTAATAGGTTTCAGAATGGAGAGGATATCCAAATCATTCCTGTATAATGTTTAATGGATTTGATTAATGTTAAGCACACAATATAGAATTTCAATATTATTTTTCTTAACAATTCTATGTACAATTTTAGTAATAGTGGTACCGACTGTGTTTGCTTCTGAAACTGCTGCTTCAGTTGAAACATCTACGCAGCATGCATGGTGGTTTTACCCTCTTATTTTATTAGTGCTTTCATTTGTTCTTGGTGTGTTTGCGGTTCTTGCTGGTGTTGGCGGTGGAGTTCTCTATGTACCAATTGTAAGTGGCTTTCTACCCTTTCACCTGGATTTTGTGAGAGGAGCCGGATTAATTGTAGCTCTTGCCGGTGCACTTGCTGCAGGACCAGGGTTACTTAGAATAGGTATGGCTAACCTAAGGCTGGCAATCCCTATGGCATTAATTGCCTCAACGTGTGCAATATTTGGTGCAATGATAGGCCTTGCACTGCCGACTGATATTGTTCAGACACTGCTCGGGGCAACGATCCTGGGTATAGTTCTGTTAATGTTAAAAGCAAAAAAATCTGTTTTCCCTGATGTTCCCAAACCTGACGCATTATCTCAAGCATTGCGAATAATGGGTGTATATCACGAGCCGACGCTTAACAAAGATATTAATTGGCAGATCCATAGAACGCCGATTGGTCTGAGTTTATTTGTAATTATTGGTATAATGGCTGGTATGTTCGGGCTGGGTGCAGGCTGGGCAAATGTACCGGTATTGAACCTGGTGATGGGTGCGCCGATAAAAATTTCGGTTGCAACAAGTAAATTTCTACTCTCAATAACAGACACCTCTGCGGCATGGATTTATATGAATAACGGTGCTGTGCTGCCATTAATGGTTGTTCCTTCGGTTGTGGGAATCATGCTTGGTTCTTTTATAGGAGTAAGAATTCTTGCTATAACCAAACCTGCCCTGATAAGAAAATTAGTAATAATAGTTTTGGGAATTGCTGGTACTAAAGCACTATTAAAAGGATTAGGAATAGGATAATATAGAGTTTTAAATGTATTTAAAAGGAACAGACGAACAACTCTTATACTCAAAAATCCTTAACGCAGGGATGCTGATAGGGCTAACCGTACTTGTTGTTACCTTCATTTTGTACGCATCGGGTATGCTAGAACCCCTTATCCCTTTAGAAAAAGTGCAAACCTATTGGATTTTATCAGTGCATGAGTACCTTGAGCAAAGTGGTATGCAAGCTGGTTGGGCATGGTTCGGAAATTTGCAATTTGGAGATATGCTTAATTTTTTACCAATAGCATTTCTATCATTATTAACAATAATTTGTTACCTCGCTATCTTGCCGGGATTAATACGCAAAAAAGATACTGCCTATGTTGTAATTGCTATACTTGAAATAATTGTGCTGGCTGTTGCTGCCTCAGGGATTTTAGGTACAGGGGGACATTAGTTGTTCACTCTCGAAAAATATTTAATAACCATACGGAGTGTTGTAGGTGGGTCGTTGAAATAATAGTATCTAAACTATCGTTTGGATTAATGATGAATCCATAATGGGCATGTGTATCAGCCGGTGGATATAGAGGGTGTTTTAATTAAATGGACTTTTAACTTTTCTTTTATTATTCAAGTTTCTCGATTGCTTTGTCAACAGATTGATGTGATCCGGTAAGTACGAGAGTATCATGTAACATAATCTTGTCTTTCCCCGATGGGGTTGAGATTAAATTATCTTCTCGTATAATCGCAATAACTGTAGCTCCGGTGTCTGCACGAAGATTTATATCGCTTAAACTTTTCTCTATATGTTGATTTCCTTCATTTATGTAATAGGTTTCAGTAAGTCCTTTAGCCAGGATTTCATCTAAATGCGAAAGAGAACTTATACCTTCTTCCGGTTTAATTAAAAGCTTGTATGATTCCTTCCTTAAGAGATTTACTTGCTGCATAATAACATTAAGCGGGATGTGATACTTTTCCAAAACTTTACGAAATATCTGGAGGGATGTTTCAAATTCTTCAGGAATAATTATATCTGCTCCTAATCTTTTTAACTCCTCTATTTCATTTACATATCTTGTCCTTACAAGGGAATAAATATTTGGATTAATATTTTTACTGGTTCTGAGTGCTAATTTTGCTGCATTTGGATCTGAGATAGCAAATACAATTATATTCGCGTTTTTTATCCAGGCTTTATGAAGTATCCCCGTCTTTGTTACATCGCCAAAAATAATGTGTTCCCCCGCCGCCTTTTCCCTTTTAACAGTATCGGGATTCATCTCGATGATTATATATTTAATTCCCGTTTCTTTTAATACCCTTGCCAGATTCTTACCATTTAATCCAAAACCTACTATTATGACATGATCCCTAAAACTTTTTTCACCTTTGCCATTCTCTTCTGTTGGTTTGGATAGTAAACTAGTCTTAGCAGCAATAGCAGGTAAAAGATTAAAGATAAATGGTGTTAAAATCATGGTGAAGATAGTTACCGCTAAGAAAACATTAAAATAATATTCACTGATCAAATTAAATTCATAACCTGCTTTTGCAAGAATAAATGAAAATTCTCCAATCTGAGCGAGTCCAAATCCAATTATAATTGCAATTCTAAGAGGATATTTCAGAAGCAGAACGATACTTATTATTATTATTGCTTTGATGCATAAAACACTAAGTGCCACTCCAGCGATAACAAAATAATTTTGAGTGACAAAATGAAGATTAAGTAACAGTCCTATGGAAACGAAAAATATGCTATTGAACACACTTTGAAATGGCTGAATTTCGGATATGATTTGATGGCTATAATCCGATTCTGCTAAAATTAGTCCTACGATAAATGCTCCAAGGGCAAAAGATAATCCAAGTTTATGAGTAATAAATGACGTCCCCAGCAATAACAAAATAATACCCGCTGTAAAAACCTCCCCTATTCTAAGTCTCGCAATTTGATGAACAATGTGAGGCATTAAAAATTTGGAAATAATAATAATCAATGCAGTTAGTCCGAATGTGATTAAAAGTTCGAGAATAATATCAACTACAATTAGATCCTCTGGTGTTCCTAATAGAAGTATTATTAAAGAAAGCGGAACTATTGAAAGATCCTGAAAGATCAAAATGCCTAGAGTTATTCTGCCATGAGGTGCTTGAAGCTCACCTTTGTCTGTGAGAATTTTCAATACAATGGCGGTACTGGAAAGACTGATTAATATCCCCAAGAAAACTGATTCTTTTGGGGACATTCCAAATATCATAATAATTATTGAAGCAACAGCGATAGTACTTAACAATTGAAATCCACCGGCAAAGAGCAAATACTTTTTAATCTGTAACAGCCTGGTAAATGAAACTTCGAGACCTATAGTAAACAACAACAACATTATACCTATCTCAGCCATCACTTTGATCTCAGAACTATCAGTTATGAATTCAAATCCATAGGGACCAATTATCATTCCTGCAATTAAGAATCCTACTATGCTTGGCACATTCATCTTATTAAAGATGAATAGTATAGGGATAGAGACTAAAAGGATGATAACAACGTCTTCAATTATCTTAAATTCGTTCACAGTGTCCGTTTCCTAATTCTCATTTAGATAGTTAGCAATAGAATAATTTTATACAGAGTATTTCTTACTGCTATATAATATACATTATTCAAAATGAATAATACAAATGAGAGTAGAAGTATCGATTTTTATGCGGCAAGATTAATAATGGAATCTTTTTCTATTGAATAATAGAAGGAACCTTTTAAGAAGCTAAAAAATGATCTCCCTAATAGCAGGAAAACAAACAACCTAATTTTCTTCTACAAATCCTGTTTAATAATACCGGCGGAAATTTATTAATTAGAAACCTGAGGACTGATTGGACAGTTAACAGTTTTAATTATTTAATTTGATTTTCCTTTGGATGATACGCTGACTTTTATATCTCCTGCACTTTCCAATTCTCATCTAACAATAATTCCATAACTTAATTTTTTACCAAACCATTACTTAATGAAATAAGTGGTTATTTTTACTTGCCAACTAGATCGCTTTTTCATCTTTTATTCTATCAGGAAATCCCGATAACATTTTATCGCTGCGTAAACTAATTGCTGCTGTTAAAAGTTTGGAAGATTATTCTAACTTAATCAAAGAACATCAACCCGGAGATGTTGTTACAATTGAATATGCTAGAGATGGTGAGAATAAAAAAGTTCGATTGGAGTTGGCAGAAAGGTAAAGAGAGGTAAAAAGATTTTTAATTTTTTAATTTTCTTTTTTCTTCATTTGAAAATTATTTTACTTCTTTAGGGTCGATAAGTACACCAATAGCTTCATCTATGATAGCATTCATTAAAACCTCAAGGTGCGCCCCTTTAGTTGAAGCAGGTACATCGATTACTTTAATAACATCTGAAAGATGACCGAATTTAGGTAGTATATCAGGCAGGATATTTTTTGATTTTGTTAATAATTCTTCATTAAAAATAATACCCTCATCATCAGGATAAAGCGGCAGGTATTTTATATTTGCTTCAACAAGATCCTGGAAGAAATGCGTCCCAAAAGATAGATCAGGTACATAATCTTTTTGCTTCCTCGCAATTTCAATTAACATACTGGTATTATTAATATCGGAATATGAGATGCTTACACCGAGTTTAATATCACCCCTGCTGCCCCAGCGTCCGGGACCCATTAAAATAAAACAGCGCCTGGGTAAAATTCCATTTAATTTCCCAACTGCTTCTCCAACCGAGAGGAGATCATCATGGTTTGATATCTCACTATATTTCTGAGGATCTACGTATACTATATGTGAAATATCGGATACAACACCGTTTGAAATAAA
>JBATTD010000099.1:0-1846 GCA_049670345.1 Ignavibacteriaceae bacterium | reverse complement strand
CCCTATCGACATCAATATCTACTTGGCGTGTAGTTTACTTCCATCATGCACCATATTCTTCCTCTTCCAATCATGGTTCACAGGAGTACATGCAATGGCCATTTAAAGAGTGGGGAGCAGATGTTGTGATTGCAGCAAACGATCATACGTATGAAAGATTAGTTATTGATGACTTCCCATATTTTGTAAACGGCTTAGGAGGAAAGAGTAAATATCTTTTCGGGTCTCCAATTCCTGGTAGTCAAGTAAGATATAATGAAAAATATGGGGCAATGTTAATGACAGCAAACGAGACCCGGCTCACATTCAGTTTTTTTAGTGTTGATAGTGAGTTAATTGATTTCTATGAAATTATCCTTCCAAATGCACCAACAAACCTTGCAGACACAGTAGTCAGTCAAACACAGATAGACCTGAGCTGGCAGGATAACTCAAACAATGAAGATGGATTTACGATAGAAAGGAGACTTCCTCCATCAGCAACCTGGACAGAGATATCAACACTAGGAGCTGATGTAACGACATATCAGGACACAGGGCTAACGGCAAACACCGGGTATTGTTACAAAGTAAGGGCATACAACACAGAAGGAAACTCAGGATACTCGAATGAGGATTGTACAACAACAAATCCAACCATACCAACATCTCCAAGTAACTTAACTGCCGAAGCAACAGGTGTAAATGAGGTAACACTCAGCTGGACAGATAATTCCAATCATGAAGATGGATTTATTATTGAAAGGGAAAACATAACTTTACCGGTCTTTGCTGTTATAGACAGTGTGGGTGCAAATGATACTTCTTATATAGATAGCACGATAAGTCAGGGGGTCAGCTATAACTACAGAATAAGTGCATTTAATATTTCCGGTCTATCGGGGTATAGTAATGTATATTATGTTACAACAATACTTCCAACACCAACTAATCTGGTTAGTTCTCTTTTTGGCGGTCCACCTTATTATGTTGTATTAAATTGGCAGGAAAGTTCCATCAATGAACTTGGATTTGTAATTGAGCGTGATACGGTGGGATTAGGAAGTTTTGAAACTCTAGATTCAGTTGCAGCAAATGTAACTTTTTATGAAGATACAAATTTTGTAAATCCTGTTGATACATTTTACTATAGAATATATGCTTTTTCTCAGGATACTGTTTCTGAGTATAGCAACATTGCAGAAATGATAATTCCAGTAGAATTGGTTTCATTTACCGCCAATGTATTTGAGAATTCAGTAACATTAAGTTGGACTACTGCAACCGAAGTAAATAACCTCGGCTTTGAAATTGAAAGAAGAATAGAAGACGGACAATTTTCAACAATAGGTTATGTTGAAGGACACGGAACAACAACTGAAAAACAGAATTATCAATTCATTGATAATATAAGTGATATACAATCTACATCACTTAGCTACAGACTAAAACAAATAGACTTTGATGGAAGTTATGAATATAGTGATGTAGTAGAAGTAACAAACCTTGCACCAACTGATTTTGCACTGCATCAGAATTATCCCAATCCATTTAACCCGGTTACGACTATAATATACAGCTTGCCGGTAAAATCACAGGTTGAGTTAATTATATACAACACATTGGGTGAAATTATAGAGCAATTGGTAAACGAAGAAAAGGAACCTGGAAGATATGAAGTTAAGTTAAATGCTAGTAATCTGCCAAGCGGAATTTACTTTTACAGGTTACGATCTGGAAGTTTTGTTGAGACTAAGAAAATTATTTTAATGAAGTAAGGCTTAAGAAAACAATTGAGGCTCTTAGCGGATCTTTTTATGAGGCCGAGAGAATATATCCTTAGTAATTAAAGAAAACAATATAAAAT
>JBATTD010000098.1:0-2604 GCA_049670345.1 Ignavibacteriaceae bacterium | reverse complement strand
TTTTTATATTTACACTTTCTATGAGACTTATAATACTCAAAGAAAAATTGAAACATCTTTTCTTTATATCTTCCATTCATCTTCTATTGAAATGTTCTATTTCGAATTTTGACTTTTGAATTTTGGTTTACTCATCAATGAATCTTTTTGTGATATCATCATAACTATCAATTCTTCTATCGCGGAAGAACGGCCAGTGTCTTCTTATCTTTTCAATATTTTCCAAATCTATTTCTGCAATTATTGCTTCCTCCTTATCAGCGGAGCTCTGAGCAAGAATAACACCTTGTGGACTGCATATGAAAGATTGACCCCAAAATTCAATTCCAACTGATTCTTTTTCAGCTTTTTCCAACCCAATTCTATTAGCTGCTGCAACATAAACTCCGTTTGCAATTGCATGCCCTCTTTGTATTGTTTGCCAGGAATCAAACTGTTTTTTACCATGTTTTTCTTTTTCATCAGGATGCCAGCCAATTGCAGTCGGGTAAAAAATTATAGAAGCACCTTGTAATGCAGTTAATCTTGCCGCTTCGGGATACCACTGATCCCAGCAAATTAAAGTACCTATATTTCCATAATTAGTATTAAAGGATTTGTAACCGATATCTCCGGGAGTGAAATAAAATTTTTCGTAATAACCCGGGTCATCGGGTATGTGCATCTTTCTGTAAATTCCTTTTAACTCTCCCCCCGAATCAATCATAACAATACTATTATGATATAAACCTGAAGACCTTTTTTCAAAAACAGGAACAACAACTGCTATATTTAATTTAGCAGCGAGTTTACTAATTTCATTTGTAGATTCTCCCGGGATGGTTTCAGCGAGATTAAAATTATTGATGTTTTCAGTCTGGCAAAAGTATTGCGAGCGAAAGAGCTCAGGCAGACAGATTACTTCGGCACCCTGCCTCGCAGCTTTCTCAATCCAGTTAATTGCGTTTTTAAGATTTTCTCCGGCATCTATACTAAACGCCATCTGAATTACGGCTGCCACAAATTTGTTATTTTTTATATCCATCTTTACTCTTTTATACTTTTTTCTAATAACCTGACGTACTTAAAAGATTACCTTCTTCACTATAAATTTTTCCTCTCAATAATTTACCTTCTCTATAATAATTTTCTTTATAAATATTTCCTTTCTTAAAATAACTCCTTACATAGCCATCTAACTTCCCGTTATAATAATTTTCAACTTGCTTAAATGCACCATTGGAATAATAAATATTTTTCTTTCCTCTTAATTTGCCATAATCATAATTCGCTTTTGATTCCAATAATCCATTTGGATAGAATGTTTTAAATTCGCCGTCTAAAACATTGTTATTGTAATATCCTTCCGATTTTAGTGAACCGTCTTCATAATAATTTATAGATATACCATCCCTTATATTGTTCTTATAAATTTCTTCCGATTTAAGAGTACCGTTAGTATAATAAGTTTTCTTTAATCCTCGTACAACTCCAATAATATAATCTGTTGATGATTCAATAATTCCGTTCTCATAATACGTAAGGTATTTACCTGTAATAATTCCATCCTCAAACGGAATTTCTTCTTTCAGGAAACCGGAATCATAATAAATTTTTTCTACATCCTGCTTAATTCCATCTTTTATAAATGTTTCCTGATTCAAAGTTCCTTCAGAAGTGTAATCCTTATCCAATCTTTCTGTTGATTCCTGCTGACCCGTATAATCAAAACGAACACGGTTAATTAATTCATCGCTTATATAATCGTCTTTTACTCTAATGTTTCCAGCCATATCATACAAAAGCACTTCGCCTTCAATTCTTCCTTTCACAAACGTAGCATCTAATGCCACCTGGTCATTTTCATGATACACATAAACTTTTCCATCCTGAATCCCATTTAGAAAAGTTCGTTCAACTTCCAGCTCACCTGTTTTATAATATGTTTTTGAAACTCCCTGAAGTACACCCTCAATATAATTCCACTCACCCTGCAGTTCGCCTGATTTATAATAAGTGTAAGTTATAACTTCAAGTTTACCCTTGTGGTAATTCTGCACCGCCCAAAGTTCACCTGATTCATAATACCACCTGGATTCACCTTCCCGCAATCCATTTTTGTAATTCCATTCTATACTTACAATTCCATCCTCAAAATACCATGTGGAAAGCCCGTCTTCCTTCCCATCTTGAAAATGCCATTCCTTCCAAAGTTTGCTATTGAGATAAAACTCTTTGTAAATACCATTTAAACGGTCGTACCAATATTCACCTTCGGTTTTAATATTTCCGTTTGGATAATATGTTCTTTTAACTTCTGTGCTGGTGAGGGTTTGTGCTTCTGATAAGGCATTTAAAAGCGTAAATAACATAAGTAAAGTGATAAAAATATTTAAATTGTATTTATTCATCTGTTTATAATTGTTTGTTTTTTTTCGAAACATCGGGAAACACGCATTACAATCTTTCATTTGTGTGCACATGTTTTTTATGTTTGTTTCATAAATTATTAAGAATTCAAAAATATTATAATTAAAATTATTATTATTTTCTTTTTAGAAAAGTGTAATTAAGAGTAGCATATTCAAAAATTAAAAGATTAATTTAAGCCTTCCTGCCAATAAC
>JBATTD010000097.1:0-2406 GCA_049670345.1 Ignavibacteriaceae bacterium | reverse complement strand
ATTATGGAGGTGTTATTATGACGCTAGTAAGATTTAACCCTACAAGAGATATTTTCAATCTCGAGCGTGAGTTCAACAGAATGTTTAATACATTCAATGATAGATTTGGTTTGTCCAAGAAAAGTGGTTCAGATGAGGAATATGAAAATACTGTTTGGATGCCATTAACAGATGTTGCTGAAGATAATGATAATTATTATTTAAAAGCCGATCTTCCGGGAATAAAAAAGGAGGATGTTAAGATCTCCTACAGTGAGGGTAGTTTGAGCATCAATGGTGAAAGATCTCAGGAGAAGGATTCTAAAGATAAAAAATATCATCGCATCGAGAGATCTTATGGGAAATATTATAGATCCTTTAACTTACCAGAACAAATTAAAGAAGACAAAATTAAGGCCGAATTTAAAGATGGACAGTTAAATGTTATAATTCCAAAGGCCGATGAGGTTAAACCAAAAGAAATCGATATCAAAGTTAACTAAAGAATGTCTTCTAGGCTGTGAGGGGCGACTATTAATAGTTGCCCTTTTTATTTAAATACTAAATCCTTCATCCCTAATATTGAAGAGAACAAAAAGGTAAGTTTGTAAATGGAATTCAAAGATTACTATAAAACACTAGGCGTAGAGAAAAATGCATCACAGGATGAAATTAAAAAAGCTTACAGAAAGCTTGCGATGAAATATCATCCTGACAGAAACGAAGGAAATAAAAATGCAGAAGAAAAGTTTAAACAAATTACCGAAGCTAATGAAGTATTAAGCGATCCGGAGAAGAGAAAAAAATATGATACCTTGGGCAGTAACTGGAAACAACATCAATCGCAAGGGCAAGGATTTGATGATTTCTTCTCTAATTATGGAAGAGGCAGAGGAGGCACCCAGTACACCTACTCTGGCAATCTCGACGATCTCTTTGGAAATATAAGTGGCTTTTCCGATTTTTTTGAAAGCTTTTTTGGAAGAAGCGGTTCTGCTGAAAGACAACAAGGTAGAAGTAGAAGAGGTCAGGACTTTGAAGCAACTTTATACATACCTTTGATTGAAGCATATAACGGAACAACTAAAGAAATTTCTGTTGGAGGTAAAAGAGTAAGAGTTAAAATATCTCCCGGGACAAAAGATGGTAAAAAGCTTAGATTAAAAGAGCTTGGTAACGAAGGCATGAATGGCGGCGAGAAGGGAGATCTGTATCTCACTCTAAAAATTGAAAAAGATCCCTATTTCGATTTGGATGACAATAATCTTTATTACGATCTTTATGTTGACCTTTACACAGCAGTTCTCGGCGGTAAAAAGCAAGTGATAACTTTAGGCGGTAAGACTATAAACATTACTATCCCCGAAGGTACCGAGAGTGGAAAGGTATTAAGATTAAAAGATTTGGGATTTCCAACTTCGGAAAACAGCAAAATTTATGGCGACTTGCTCGTAAGAATAAAAATTGAACTTCCCCAAAATTTAACGAACGAAGAGAAAGAATTATTTAAAAAACTTGCTTCTTTTAGAAGCACTACGAATATTTAATATAAACAAGGAGTATTCACTTTTATGGCGAAAGTAAAAACAAAATCAAAAAAGTTTCATTTTAAAGCTGAAGTAAAGCAGCTGCTTGATATACTTGTTCATTCACTTTATACAAGCAGAGATATATTTTTGAGAGAATTGATATCTAACTCATCCGACGCTTTGGATAAGCTAAGATTTGAATCCAATAAAGGCACAGAAATTATCGATAGCGATCTCCCCCTGGAGATAAGAATCACTTTTGATGAGGAGAAGAAGATTTTAACTATTGAAGATACTGGCATTGGTATGACAAAGGATGAGATAATTAGCAATATCGGTACGATTGCAAAATCGGGCTCAGCAGAATTTTTGAAGCAGCTTACGGAAAGCAAACAAGATGCAAACAATATAATTGGAAAATTCGGTGTTGGTTTCTATTCGGTTTTTATGGTAGCTGAAGAGGTTATTATTAAAACCAAATCATACAAAGAAGATGAGCCGGCAATTATGTGGAAATCCGATGGGCTTGGTGATTATGTAATTTCCGAACTTGATGAAAAGATTAAAAGAGGAACAACAATTGAAGTTCATCTGAAAGATGACGCAAAAGAATTTGCCGAAAAGTATCGGCTGGAATCAATAATTAAAAAATATTCTAACTTTATTCAATTCCCAATCTTATTGGAGAAAGAAAAAGTAAATACGGTTTCTGCTATTTGGCGTGAACCAAAAAATTCTGTAACCAAAGAGCAATATGCTGAATTTTATAAGTATTTAAGTTTCGATAGCGAAGAACCTCTCGAAATAATTCACACATCTGTTGATGCACCAATACAATTTAGCACGCTACTTTTCACTCCTAAAAAAAGTAATGAGTGGTTTAAGTATAACCGCGAAG
>JBATTD010000096.1:0-2749 GCA_049670345.1 Ignavibacteriaceae bacterium | reverse complement strand
TCAAAATATCTTGCGGAGATTTCTCTCTCAGATAATGAAAAACTTAATAAACTTGAGGATCTTAACATTCCCGTATTACATTTTACTGATGAATCACTAATTACTTTACTAACCCCGGCAAAACTTACCAAGGTTGAGGAACTTAATATTAATTACAGAATCCTTGATGAGAAGCAGGCAAATGATAAATATTACATTGTTTCTTCAACAAATCAAATTGATATTGGTAGTGAGATCGCTGGTGAACAAATTGTATTCAAAGGTGAAGGGAATGCCATTGTAAAGAATTTGAATCAGAGTATTTCTGATTTGATGAAAAAAGACATTAGCAAAGTTGAATTGAATGAAATGAACCTATTTAAAAATGAAAGGTTTGTTTTACCTCAAACTGATTTTCAATTAATTGATTCTACTATAATCCAAATTGTATCTGCTGTGAACTCTGATAGTGTGAGATATATAATCCAGAGATTGCAGGATTTTGAAACACGTTTTCTCTTTGCCTCCACAAGAGATTCTGTTGCAGGATGGATAAAAGCACAGTTTCTCCGTTGGGGTTATACAGATGTTGTAATAGATTCATTTGTATATAACGGGACCTGGCAGAAAAATGTTGTAGCAACATTACCCGGGGTTTACACTACTGATAATATAAGTATTGTAGGCGGACATCACGATTCATATTCCTCCGGGGATCCCTTAGTATATGCTCCCGGCGCAGATGATAATGCAAGCGGTACCTCGGCTGTGCTTGAAACGGCCAGGGTATTGAAAGAGCAGAATTATCAACCAGAATCTACTATTAAGTTTATAACCTTTGGAGCTGAAGAATATGGTTTATGGGGAAGTAAAGACTATGCACTTAAAGCTTATAATTCTGGGATGGATATTAATATTATGATTAACCACGATATGATTAGTCATACATACAGTCCAGTCGCTAACAGTTCTGTTGATATTAATTATTATTCCGGATTTGAGTACCTAAGAGAGTTAGCAATATATTGTACTCAGACCTATTCACTCCTCACCCCTCACAATGGCAGCCAAAATAGTGCAGGCTCAGATAGTCATTCATTCTGGCAGTTAGGTTTTCCAACAGTTTATTTTGAGGAAAGCAATTTTAGTCCTTATTACCACTCCCCGGCTGATACAATTGGCAACTATAACATTGATTTCTGCGCTGAAGTAATTAAGTCATCGTGTGCAACTTTGCTTTCGCATATTGTTATTCCATCTCCTGTAAAAAATTATAAATTAGTTGATGGAGGAGATGGTAGTTCACTAGCTTTAAGCTGGAGCTCCAATAAAGAACCTGATTTAGATGGTTACAATATTTACATTGGAACCTCTACAGGCATTTATGATAGTACTTTTAACACTGTTGATACAGTTTATATTTTTTATGGCTTAACGGAAGGCACAACATATTTTGTTGGAGTTTCAGCATACGATAATGCTGGAAATAAGAGTATAATTGTTGAAAGAAATGCAATTCCTCTACTTCTTCCACTTCCACCCTCGGGTTTTACAGTATCACCACAATGGCATCAAGTTAAGCTTAACTGGAATGCCAACCATGATTTTGATCTGATGGGTTATAATATCTACCGTTCAGAGATAGAGGGAGAACCTGGTTCTAAATTAAACTCATCAGTTTATCTAGATACAGTTTATGTGGATAATAGCGCAGCAAACGGAGTATACTACTATTATACTGTTAAGGCAGTAGATAACCAACTAAACGAAAGTGAAAATAATACAACCTTACGTTCAAGAGCTGTTTCATTGGATCAGGGGGTGCTGATAGTAGATGAAACAGTAGATGGAGATGGTTCACCGATGAATCCCACAGATGAACAAGTAGATGATTTTTATAGTGAACTTCTCTCAAACTTTACAAGCGATGAATATGACTTGGTAGAGGAGGGAATTATGAACTTAGCAGCAATTGGTGCATATTCATCTGTAATTTGGCACGGAAATGATACGGAAAATTTGTTCGCACCGTTTAATCATAAACAACTTTTAAAGCAGTATTTAGATTTTGGCGGAAACATTCTTTTTACGGTCTATCGTCCATCCAAAGCATTTGAACATTTATTTGGTTATCAGGGTTCATACGGCCCGGGAGATTTCATTTACGATTACCTGAAGATTGATGAATCGCTAGGTTCAATATATGCATTATTTAATAGTGCAATTGGAATAGAAACCGGCTACAGTAATATTTTTGTTGATTCTGCGAAAACTCTTGCATCAAATCAGTATCATTTAAAAACTATAGAAAATATTGAACCTTCCAGCGCAGGAACTGCAATTTTTATATATGAAACTATGTTTGATTCAACTTCAACTCAAGGCAGCTTAAAGGGCAAACCTGTTGGTGTAGAATATATCGGGACGGATTATAAAACAGTAACGCTCAGTTTTCCGTTGTATTATATGAACTTATCAAATGCGAAAGAATTAACTGAATATATAATGACAGCTAAATTTGAAGAAGTAATGCCAGTTGAAAAAGAAGAAAATGTATTACCATCAGAATATAGTCTCTCACAAAATTATCCCAATCCGTTTAACCCAACAACTACAATTAAATATGATATAAGAGAAATCAGTTTTGTCTCTCTTAAAGTCTATGATGTATTGGGAAATGAAATTGTGACACTTGTTAATGAAGTGAACCCTATTGGAAATTATGAAGTTAAATTTTCCGCCAAAGGCGGATCCGCCTCCGGCGGAAATG
>JBATTD010000095.1:0-2689 GCA_049670345.1 Ignavibacteriaceae bacterium | reverse complement strand
GTTGTTACCTGTTTCAACTACACCGGCTTGCAGTGATAGAAGTTCAGTGAATGTTGATACAGGAAGTGATTCAATCTGATCTCTTCTTATAACAGAAATACTGCTTGTTACGTCTTTTTGTATCATTGGAGTTTGGGCAACTACAAGTACTTCATCTACAACAATTGATCCGGTACTGAGTACAACAGGTAACCAAGTAGTTTGATCCACAATAATACTAACATCAGTAATTAATTTACTTTCGTATCCTATATAGCTTACTTTTATGGAATAATCCCCCGGTGAAATATTAAGAATTACAAAATTACCATTAACATTAGTTGCAGCACCGAGATCGGTTCCGGATATTAAAACATTTGCACCTATAAGTGGTTCACCAGTCTGTGCATCAGTAACCGTTCCGGATAATTTCCCTGTTGTACCGGCATAAATAAAAAAAGGAGTTAAAAGAATAAGCAATAATATTTTTTTCATCTTCAGCTCCCGCTAATTAATTGGTTATGACTACGCATTATTTTTTCAGATTCTTTGAGTATTTTTTTTGCGCGTTGTTTATCTCTAAGGGCACAGGAAGTCGCAATAGCATTAATTAAGACAGATATTGCTGCAAATGAATTTGTAAAAAGCATGTTCTCACTTTTTACAATGAGATTTGTTTTGCTATAAAATGTTACCGGGGATGTTTGATTATTTGTTATAGTAATCACATTGATTTTTCTTTCTGATGCAAACTTTGCTGCTTCAACCGTTTCTTTCGAGTAAGGTGGAAAAGAAAAAAAAATAATCAAATCACTTTTTTTTAGAAATAATATCTGCTCAAGAAAAATGGCATATGAATGTTTAAAAGCAGTGGAATTAACACCAACCTGCGTCAATTGATAAGCCAGAATTTCTGCCAGTAAATATGATATTCCTAATCCGGCAGTAAAAACTTTTTCAGCTTTCACTATCCGGTCAATAACAGTGTTGAATTTATTTCTTTCAATTAAGTTAAGCGTATCGTTTATGTTTTTAATATCTAAGTTTGCAACTTCTGTCAGGATATCTTCTTCGGAACTATGTTTTTCAAACAGAGGAAAAAATTCTTTGTTAGTAAGTCGATTTTTTAATGCTTTTGCTATTTCATCTTTTAATTGGCTAAAGCCACTAAATCCGACTCTTTGTGCAAACCTAACTATCGATGCCCCACTTGAGCCAGTGGATTCTGATGCTTCCTGAACGGTAATAAAAGGAATATGATCAAAGTTCTCAATAAAATATTCAGCAATTTTCCTCTGATTCTTGGGAAGAGTAGAGTATCTCTTCTTGATTTGTTCTTTTATGTCTTTGTAAAGATCCATATATAATACCGGCTCACAGTATTAAACTGCGAGCCGTAAATAACTTTATTTAATTAGTAACATTTTTTTAGTTTGACTGAAAGTACCGGTACTTAAAGTATAAAAATACGTTCCACTTGTCAGCCGGTTCGCATTAAAAGTTGCTGTATAATTTCCTGCTGCCAATTCTTCACTGACTAAAGTTTCTACTTCGTTTCCGAGTAGATCATAAACCTTTAGTGAAACATTTCCCGAATTTGGTGTACTAAAGTTTATTATAGTTTCAGGATTAAATGGATTTGGATAATTCTGATTAAGTATATATTCAGTTGGGGTTAAATCGTTATCAAGCTCTACTAATGTAATTGTTTGATACTCTTGTATTGCCATATCCATATTGTTCAGCATTTCTGCTTCGTTTGTACCAGCAGAAATTGCCATATATACAACCCGATTTTCAGCTGACTGAAGTTCCATAGATTCTCCCCCTAAAATTCCAACTGCTCCATCCGGATCGGTTAACAAAGTGTCTGTATTTTGTGTTCCTGCAGTTAGCCAGGCATAGTAATCGGTATCAGAATCTGAGTAACCAGAGTACCACATAAATGCCTTCGCAGATAATGTCTGTTCGGATAAAATTTTAATTCCGACATAATGAGACTCAAACTGAGTTAGTAGCTGGTTCGTTGCATCATAAAATACATTGTCGTTCTCCCACGTTTCGTCAACATATTGAATTATATCTAATCCTACTATCGTTGGAAGAGCACTGCCTTCCTGGTTCGTCACAATCATTTTTATTAAACAAAAATTTTGATCAGTCCAACCATAAACGTGTTGCTCAACTAAAAAGTTTGGCGGCAAACCAGAGAATGCGTTGTTATAAGTTCCTGAAATTTCATAATCCCCATGTTCAGGTGTGGTCTCAAGTGTTGTTGCTATTTCAACATCAACATCATTCCAGTAATCCAAAACCTGGTTCATATTGCCAGCTACTAAAAATGAAGCTCTGTTGATATGTTGAACGGTATCGGTACCTTCAGTAGTAAAAATCCTAATTGCACCGTAGGTATCTACTCTAACATTCATCTTACCTGTACCAAACGTAACCTGTGCTACGCAGAGATCATTTAGTATCAGGAGAGCAAAAAACAAAAAAAGTAAAAAACGTAATGACTTTATCATTTCGCACCTCTTAGATTAGTTTAAATAATATATTAATTAGTGAAAAGAACTTTTTTCATCTCCGTCCTAATAAATTTGGTAGAATAAGAAAAATAGAACCAAATACTAAAAATATTATTTCCATAACAACTACACGTAAATATTCATTACCGGGAATTATCCAAGTAAGAACAGCAACAATGATT
>JBATTD010000094.1:0-2093 GCA_049670345.1 Ignavibacteriaceae bacterium | reverse complement strand
CTTTATGGCAGCCGATACAATTATCCATTGAAGGCAGCCATATAGGATATGACAACGGCTTTGATAATTCCTCAACATGTCCGTGACATTCATAGCAAGCTAACTCCCCAATCACAACATGCCTTTTGTGTGAAAAGTAAACGTGATCTGGAACGGAGTAAATCCGTTGCCATGGAATTTGCTTGCCTTCTTGTATATATTTAATCAACTTTGCTTCTTCCCGAGATTCCGTCATTGGCTCGTCATAATGACACCCCTCGCATATTTCAATATTTGGAATGGTTGCAGAGGGCATTGTTTCTACATTAATATGGCAATCACTACAAATTAATTCTACTGTTTCAATATGGAGCTTGTGATTGTATTCGATTGGTTGAGTTATATGAGTGTGAGATCCAAATACAGCCCATACAATTACAAACACAAAAAATGCAGTAAAAACACTAATTATTAATTTAGAATTCTGTATTACTAATTTTAGCATCAAGGGGTTTCCATTTTATTTCTATCAAAACAAGTAAATTATTTTAGTCCAATGATTTTATGTTCTTAACTTATCCTTCTTATTGTCAAAAGAGATATCCTGCTATTGTCATAATAATTATAAATGAAGCAACTATTAATCCTACGATTGTCATAATCTGAATTTTTGCATTGGGTCTTTCTTTTACTTTGATGAATGGTATAAAAATCCAGATAAATATTGCTAATCCGAATGCCATAATTCCCAGAACCTCGCCCTCAATAAAAAGAACATGAGAGGGAATAAATTTTAATGTCTGAAACATGAACATGAAATACCATTCGGGTTTAATACCTGCAGGTGCAGGTGCAAACGGATCGGCTTTCACTCCTAATTCCCATGGAAATATCAGCGCAAGAAATATTATTATATTGAATACAATTACCCAGAGTAGTGCATCTTTTAAGGCAAAATTTGGGAAAAAGGGAGTGTACTGCTTTTTTTCTTCCGGAAGTTTTTCAAAACTTTCCGGTTCATGCATACCTTGTTTTTGAACAAAGAATAAGTGAATGACAAGAAAAATCGTTGTAAATAAAGGTAGAATAGCAACATGGATTCCGTAAAATCTAGATAATGTAGCACCAGTTACGTCTTCACCTCCTCTTAGAACTTCCTTTATCGAGTCACCAATGAATGGCACTACGCTAGCTATATCTGTCCCAACCTTAGTTGCGAAAAAAGCCAGTTCGTTCCAGGGTAATAGATAACCACTAAATCCAAAAAACATTGCCAGCCCTAGTAATATCATTCCAGACACCCAGGTTAATTCTCTGGGTCTCTTGTAAGCACGGGTAAAGAAAACACTAAACATATGTGCGAAAGCGAAAAAGACCATTAAATTTGCAGACCAGCTGTGTATGTTTCGAATGAGCCAGCCAAAATTAACTTCAGTAATAATGAATTGGACACTTTCAAATGCGCTATCTTCACCTGGTTTATAATACATTAACAGTAAGATACCGGTAATTACCTGTACAATAAAAAGAAAAAGAGTTAATCCGCCCAGATAATAAAATAATGAGAACTTGTGAACCGGTACCTTTTTATGTTTAATAAAGTTTATTACTTTACTGATTTCATAACGTGAGTCCAGCCACCGTTCGATTTTAGCATTAAAATTTTTAAACATTTTATCCTGCCTGAGATGTTATAATTATTTCATCGTTAACTACTTTAACAATGTAGTTATCCAAAGATCTTGGAGGAGGGCCAGATACATTTCTCCCTTTAAGATCATATATACCATTGTGGCAGGCGCACCATATTTGTTTAGTATCTTCTTTATACTGTACGATACAGTCTAAATGTGTACATGTTCCACTCAATGCTATGAAATTACCATCTTCAGATTTTACTAATAGCACCGGTACTCTTCCAAACTTTACTATCTTAGAACTATTTGAAGGAAATTCGGAAACCATTCCGGCTTTTACCGAATTAACTTTTGGCTTGTTAGACTTTGGTGGTATTAGAAAAGAAAGTGCAGGATATATTATCGTCAATAGACCACCCACTCCTCCTATTCCAAGCAAAGAATTAACAAATTTTCTTCTATTTAATGCCATTATTA
>JBATTD010000093.1:0-6255 GCA_049670345.1 Ignavibacteriaceae bacterium | reverse complement strand
TTGCAAGTACATCTATTGGGTTCTGAACAGAGGCTTCGGGATAAAGTTTATCCTTAAGGGAATTTTTTGCATTTTCAGAAAGTGGAGGAATTTCGAGTCCAAGATCTACAAGTTCATCAGTTGCTATAATAGCCGGACCGCCGGTATCTGTTATTAAACCAACCCGGTTACCATTTGGAATTGGCTGGTTTGCAAACGCAACAGCCGCCTGGCACATTTCTTCTTCATCCCTAAACGTTATAATTCCCGTCTTATTAAAAATAAGCTCGGTTGAAAGCCCGATCCCTGCTAATCCTCCGGTATGTGAAGTTGCGGCTTTTGCACCCTCTTCTGTTCGTCCTCCTCTCATCGCAAGGATTGGTTTTTTGGCTGCAACCTCGTATGCCATTTCCATAAAACCTTTTGGATCGGAAAAGCCCTCAACGTATAAAACAATTACCCGAGTTTGTTCATCATCGCCCCAGTACCTTATAATCTCTTCAATTGAAATATCACATGCATTTCCATTTGAAGCATAGTATCGCATTCCAACTCCAAGATCAAAGAAGCGCTGCATAATTACTGCTCCAACTCCGCCGCTTTGAGCAACAACAGAAATATGCCCGGGGTCCGGGTAGGTGAATGTAAAGTCACAATACGCTCTTACATCAGGATCAGAATTAATAATCCCCTGGCAGTTTGGACCGAATAGTCTTACTCCATGTTTTCTTGCTATTGCAACAATTTCCTTTTCAAGGGCTTCCCCTTCAGCACCAACTTCCTTAAAACCTGCACTATTAATAATTACAAACTTCACACCTTTTTTACCACAGTCTTCAATTGCTTGAGAAACAAATTTGGCAGGAATACTGACATGTGCAAGATCTACATTTCCGGGAACATCAAAAATTGTTTTATATGCTTTAACACCCCTAACTTCATCTGCTTTGGGATTTATAGGATAAATGGATCCTTTAAAATCATAACGTAATAGATTTTTGGTAATAACATTACCTATCGAAAGTTCTTTTGTGGATGCACCAATGATTGCTACGGATTTAGGATTGAATAATGTATCAAGCATCTTATGAGTTCTCCTTACTGTTATTAATTGTAAAATAACACCTCATTTATCTTTGTAATCCTCTTCCGGTTAAATAAAAAGATTCATTATCTGTTTTCTTCAAGTTGTTCAATAAAAGCTTCTATATTTGTTTTAGTCTGCTCATCAGAGATAAGTCTAAGGTCATTTAAATCTCCGTTAATTGTAATACTTGGAATACCCGTCTCCTTTGTAAGCCTTTGTGGCATACCGTAGCGATTATTTGAATTATTAGGACAGGTTTTTGCATCGTGAAAAACAATTCCATCAATTTTAAAGATATCTATCATCTTTTTCATATACTTCTCTTTTGCTTCATCCGATTTTACAATAAATAATTCTGTGTAAGCTTTTGCCATACTTGTAAACGGATCTTCAGGATCAAAGTCTGTGAAAATCCAGCTATTACAGTAGGTGGAAGCAAGTACACAAGCTTTTAAATTTGCAAATAATTCTGAATGACTCCTTAGTCTTCCCCAGACAGGCATCCCCTCCCAATAAATCCGGAATTGCTCATCTTCAACTGCACCCTCACCATTTTTCACCCGTTCTTCTAATTCTTTAAGAAGCACTTTGTAATATTCAACGGCGTCTTCTGTTCCTCTTAAAACAACTGCAGGACCCATATGAATTGTTCCGTCGAAGAATGTGAGCGGGGATGGGCTGGTTGAAGCTGTTTCCAGGACTTCTTTCCAAAGCTCTGAACATTCTCTCGATAGTCCCACAACTTTTTTTAGTTTCTCCATATCGAATTTATTACCTGAGATCTTTTCCAGAGGTTCTACCAGGTTCTCAATCTGATTAGCAATAGAAGGCACGATATTTCCATTAATTTCAGTTGGATTTCTATGGGTGTGAATGCCCAATGAAGGAACATTAAGTTTACGGGCATACCAGGCAAACCAATCTTTTACGTCCCTGCATTGATTTGTATTGTAAATTAAAACATCCGGTTTTGGAACATTTTCTATCCCTTCAAACGCTTTGGATAATGGTGTTATCCCTTTAATATAAGCACCTATATCTGATGTCAGGTATGAACAAATGTCGGGTGAATACCCTAACGCATTAGCATTTGGGATAACTTCTGCTGCCAGTCGTGAGGTACCTAATAGGGCACCATGATTTTCCGGGTAGTAAACTTTAAACCCCATCGATAAAAGTAGCTCCGATGGCCCAACGCTAGTACACCAGGCAACTTTTTCCTCCCCGGTTTTAGAAGCCCTGTCTAATTCATAAAAATAATCGGACATATACTTATTCATAAGTTTAGTCGCTTCTATTTTCTTCCGGGTTAATTTTTTCTCTTCGCTCATGAGAAATCCTCCAGTCCGATAAATTTTATTTTGTTATATCAAAACATAATAAATTTATATTTTGGTTATATATATAAATGAAATAAGTTTTTTTTTGTTTGAATCATTTCCAAACTAAATAAATGCTCATAACTATTTTTCTAACGCATACAAGGCAGCACCTACAGCTCCGGAAAGTTGCGGGTAAGCCGGTACTAATACTTCTCTTTTAATCATTTCTTCTGTCATCTTAACCAGGTACGGATTATGAGCTACAACCCCACCGGTCATAACAACTTTTTCTGTAAAGGAGTCCATTTCAATAATTCTCTTAATAACTGAAAAGAAGACGCCCTTTACAATATCCGGCAATTTTTTTCCATTTCGTATATTTTCCAAAATTTCTGTGGCTGAAAAAACAGTACAATAACTTCCCAATTTTACCATTTCTTTCGATTGGCCTGCAAGTTCATCCATATCTTCAAGAGGAATATCAAGACGGGCAGACATTTCTTCCAGGAAGGCACCTGTTCCCGCAGCACATTTTCTGTTCATTTTAAAACTTGAGCGCTTACCGCTTTCATCAAGCTTAATTATTTTATTATCCTGACCTCCAATATCAATGATGGTAATTGCAAGCGGAAAATAGTGATGACATCCTTTTGCATGACAGCCAATCTCTGTTACGGTCTCACTTGCATACGATACATTCCTTCTTCCATAGCCCGTTGATATTGATCTGACTATATCCTTTTCTTCAACATTTGCCATTTCCAGGGATTGTTTTAAGCAAAGATTAGCTGTGATGGTAAAATCTGTTCCCGATTTTTCAACAGAGTGGCCAATTAAATTTTTATCGGAATCAATTACAGCAACTTTAGTTCTCGATGCTCCCACATCGGCCCCAACAAAAACGGTTTGTGAATTTATTTTGCTCATCAATAATTATCTTGCAAATTAAATGCTCTTAGGAAAGTCAAGTATTTGTTTGTTATAGTTTTTATTGATGGTTGATCATTCATATCTAAATGTATAATATTCTATTTCGTAAATACTTCTTCATTTTGTCCTTTTAATTTCAAATATCTGAAACCACCCCAAAGTGCTGCGCCCAGAGCTCCTGCATAGATTGCATCAGGACTGGTTCTGATTTCAAACTCATATTTACTTTCTTTTGCCAACTCATCAACAGCCTGAACCATTCCTTTGTTCATCGCCATACCCCCGGTAAGAATAATCGGGGATTCAGCCTTTAGTGATGATAACAATCTCACCACCCGGTTGGCAATCGATAAATGAATGCCCTTAATAATATCCGGTGTAGAAATTCCTCTCGACACCATATTAATAACATCAGTTTCAGCAAGTACTGCACAAATTCCCGATGGAGTTTCGGGAGCTTCTGACTTGAGGGAAATATCTCCAACTTCTTCTATAGATAATCCCAGGTAACGTGAAATATTCTCAATAAATTGTCCTGAGCCTGAAGCACACTGCCCGGTCATTTTATAATCTAGCACTTTACCTCGCTTGTCAACTTTTATTGCTCGAACAAAAAGGGCACCCATATCCACAACAGTGTTCACACCGGGTGAAAGAAACACACCACCTTTTGCGTGAGTCGTCATACTGTAGAAGTGTCCGGTTTTTCTCTTTACCATCTCACCTTCGCCGGTAGATGCAAGATAGACGACATCCTCATAATTCAGCTTATTTCTTTCCAATAATAAATTCAGCAGCTCCTCGGCTAAGGAGGAAGGATTTCTCTTCCTTATCTTTTCAATCCTTGTATCAATGATTTCTTGTTCATCGCCGCAGTTCATCAGCACCGCTTTTATATAATTTCCTCCAACATCAATTCCAAGTGTGTAAAGTTTATGGCTCATATTAATTTACATTTTTAACTTTGTTCTGTGATCTCTTACCAGGCAAGTCAGCTCTCAAATTCCTTCGTGCAAACATTGCGCCGCCTAATGCACCCATAAAGATAGAATCTGTATCAATATTAATGGTTATATCATTTCCATAACTTTCGTAAATCATATCCTTAATATACTTCAGAACCGCCTGATTACGAGCAACACCGCCGGTAAAAGTAAACTCATTCCTCACTCCGCCGGAACGAGCAATTAAAGACATAGCCCTGATGACAATTGATTTATGCAATCCAGCAAGAATATCTTCACGCTTTTCACCCACATTTAACAGCTCCCTGATTTCCGCACCGGCAAAGACTGTACAGGTAGAACAAATATTTACTTCTTTTTCAGCATCAAGTGCTAACGGTCCTAATTCATTAAGGGAAAGACTAAATTCGTCAGCAACATAACCAAGATAACGCCCGCATCCTGCAGCACATCTGTCATTCATATGAAAACTTGTAACTAATCCATGGCTATCAACTTGAATAGCTTTTGTATCCTGTCCGCCAATATCCAACACCGATCTTGTATTCGGAAAGATAGCATGAGCTCCGAAGGCATGACACAGGATTTCTGATTTAATACAATCTTCGGGGAAAGGAAGCAGCGCTCTTCCATAACCGGTACCAACCATATTTGATATATGAATCTCCATATCAGCAATTTGTTCAATGTGGTCTTTTAACGATTCTGAAACGGATTCATAATTGCCTTCAAGCATATGTAATTCAACATCGAAGTGAACACTTGTTTCTTCATCACCTGAACTTCCTAAACCATTATATTTTTCATCAAGTATTGCAATCGATTCATGAACCAAGTCAACAAAATTATAATCCACCATTTCGTTTTCCACAGGAGTTATACTCTTATCAAACAGCAGCATCAGGGGTTCGAAAAGATCTTTATCAAGTTTTTCAACCTCTGTATGATACTTTTCACCAATCACATCTCGAAAAAACTGGTTTTTCGCACCTAGATGCCCGTGCAAGTATTCATTTTTTATTACAGGTCCAATGTTTGAGATTATTTCATCAGCATATGCGGAAAGCTTTTCTTTGAGTTCATCAGTGAATGATGTATTAACAGTTTTTTTAAGTTCTTTATTAAGAATATCGAGCCGCTCTTTAAACTGAAGATATTGAAAAACGGCTTTCAAGTCTTCAATGTATGTAAGCTTTTCCGGGTGGTTTTCTATTTCATTATTTAATTTTCTTTTCAGCAAATTAAACCTGGCATCAAAAGTAGCTTCGAGGCGTGCAATATCTGCAGCAACTTCATAATTAGCCCTTGTGTTCGTAATTCCTCTTCCTATGATTTCATCTTTTTCATTGATGATTATAGCTTTTGATGTTGTTGATCCGAGATCAACTCCTAAATAATATTTATGCATATTTAAGAATTCTACTATTCAATAATTAATTTACGCTGTTCCAGCATCTGGAAGAAAGATTCCAGCCGGTTTTTAATATTTGCATAAGAAAAATATCTTGGATCAACCAGGTCGGATTCAATGAACCCAACTGGTATTTCAAGCTTTTCTTCCAGGGTCCTCATCATTAACAACTGCCCGGCTGAGAATGAGTTACAACTTTTTATAGAATTGACAAGAAAACCGTCTGCGTGGTAATCAGTTATACATTTTTCAAGCAGGTCAATCCGCTGGGGAAGATTTAAGTTTGTGTAACAGTTCATACAATATTCAGCAAGGCTTTCAAGTGGTCTGTTCGGATCGTGTCGGAAACCCATGTCGTAAACTCCGCCAACTTTTGTATAAGACGAAGCAACGATAACAGCCCCAAGATCATAAAAGATTTTCCAGAACTCGCGGAAGCTTGTCCAGTTTGGTGGTCCTTCAACAACAAGCCGGAACCTTTCTTCTTCAATTTCACCTTCCGGGGTAACAGGTCCCAATCTTTTTTCAACTCTTTCCAGGATTTCTTTGTAAAGTTCCTGG
>JBATTD010000092.1:0-5928 GCA_049670345.1 Ignavibacteriaceae bacterium | reverse complement strand
GGTATGGAGGCATTGATTCTAGCAGATTTACTTTTCCGTACAGGATACCGATTCCAGTCGGTCCGTACATTTTATGTCCTGAATAAACAAGGAAATCGCAATCAAGTTTCTGTACATCAATAGGGATATGATGAACTGCCTGAGCAGCATCTATCAAAACAGGAATGCTATTTTGATGAGCCAAATCAATAATATTTTTAACAGGATTTACAGTTCCGAGAGAGTTGGAAACATAAACAACAGAGATAAACTTAGTCTTGTTTGTTATCAGTTTTTCATACTCTTCAAAAATAATCTCGCCTTCATCGTTAATCGGGATGACTTTAAGCTTCGCCCCTTTTTCTTCGCATATCATTTGCCAGGGAACTATGTTTGAATGATGTTCCATTTGAGAAATAATTACTTCATCACCTTCTTTGAAATTTGCTCTTCCGTATGATTGAGCAACGAGGTTAATTGATTCGGTAGTTCCGCGTGTAAAGATTATTTCATTTTTACCAAGAGCATTTACGAAGCTTTTATTTTTTATCCTTGCACTTTCGTATGCTTCTGTTGAAACCTGGCTTAAAGCATGAACTCCACGATGAATATTGGAGTTCATAGAAGAATAATATTCCTGTGCTTTTTTAATTACGCTTATAGGTTTATGAGAGGTTGCAGCATTATCTAAATAAACAAGTTGCTTACCGTGTACTTTAGTTTGAAGTATTGGAAAATCACTTCTTACTTTTTCCACATCATAAACTGCAGTGTTTGGGATTATTGATATTATTTCTTTTGAATTCATTTTAAATTTTACTGGTTAAACCGATTTGATAAAATATCTTCTAAATAATTTCGAACAGATTCTATTTTCATCGATTTTATCACATCACTTGCAAAAGCATGTATTAATATTGCATTAGCTGCTTCCTCTCCAATTCCGCGGGATTTTAGATAAAACTTTGCTTCTTCATCTATCTGACCAATGGTTGCACCGTGTGAGCATTTTACATCATCCGCAAAAATTTCTAATTGCGGTTTTGTGTTTACAAGTGCGTTATTCGATAAAAGGATATTATTATTTTGCTGGAAAGCATTTGTTTTTTGCGCATCCTGTCTTACAAGAACCTTCCCGTTAAAAACTCCTCTTGAACTATCATCAAGAATGCCTTTGTAATGTTCGTGGCTGTTGCAATGCGGATTAGCATGATCAATTAAAGTGTGTGCATCAAACAGTTGTTTATCTTCAAGAAGAAACAATCCGTTAAGTGTACATTCTCCGCCCCCTTCATTAAAACGTGCATTAAAATCATTGCGTGTTATTGCTCCGCCGGTTGAGATTGAGTGAGAGGTAAAATTACTGCTTCGTTCCTGATCGATTTCTACTCTTGCAATATGAAATGCGTTTTTACTTTCTTCCTGAAGTTTATAGTGATCAACAATGGCATTATCTTCTGCCACTATTTCAGTTACTGCATTGGTAAAATAGATGTTGTTGTTTTCAGAAACATAATGTTCGATTATTGTTACCTGAGAATTTTCAGATGCAACAAATAAATTTCTCGGTTGAGTGATGATCTTATCTTCAGATGCAGTAGTAATAAAAATAATATGGATCGGGTCCTCAACTATTTTGCCATTCGGTACATAAACAAAAGCACCATCCTTTGTATAAGCAGTACTGAGAGCAGTAAATATTTGATTACTGTACGAAGCATATTTACCAAAATGTTTTTCAATAATTTCCGGATTGTTTTTTATAGCATCCGAAATACTTCCGGCTATAGTACCTTCGGGAAGATTGAGAAGTTTTGAATTCGCCCCAGAAAACTTTCCGTTTACAAAAACCAGTATGTTAGTGTCCATATCAGTAAATGAAAATTTATTTACCAATTCATTGGAAATAGTTATATCTTCTGGAGGTAAAATGAAATTATATTTTAACAGCGGGGAAATACTTGTATAACGCCATTCTTCATCTTTTAATGTGGGAAGTGAAAGATCACTAAAATTTTTCAGTGCTTCTTTTCTTATCCGATGAAATTCAGGAGTTTTTTCTCCGTTTAAATTATCTTCAAAAGCTTCAAAATTCTTAACGAACCACTCTTTAAAATCTATCATATTTTCCATCTGTATAATCTTTGTTTAATAATTCTTTATACTCAGTTTATCCTGTTACAACTTTTTCTTTACCATTCTTTATCCAATCGTAACCTTTTTCCTCCAATTCAAATGCTAACTCTTTCCCGCCTGATTTAACAATTTTACCATTGTAAAGAACATGCACAAAATCCGGGATGATGTAGTCTAATAATCGTTGATAATGAGTGACAACTATTGTTGCATTGTCTTTCGATTTTAATTTATTCACTCCGTTCGCAACAACTTTTAATGCATCAATATCTAATCCCGAATCAGTCTCATCTAAGATTGCAAGTTTTGGATTTAACACTGCCATCTGAAAAATTTCATTTCGTTTTTTCTCACCGCCGGAGAATCCCTCGTTAACAGATCTCTTTAAAAATGATTCATCGAGTTCAACAAGTTTCATTTTATCTTTTATGAGGTTAAGAAAATCTATTGCATCAAGTTCTTCTTCATTATGAAATTTTCTTATTTCATTCATTGCAGTTTTGAGAAGATTAACATTACTTACTCCGGAAATTTCAACCGGGTATTGAAATGCAAGAAATATTCCTTTTCTTGCTCTGTCCTCGGGTGAAAGTTCCAATAAGTTTTCACTATTGTAAAGTATCTCGCCATCAGTCACATCATATTCTTTTCTTCCTGCAAGAACCTGGGCTAATGTACTTTTCCCGGAACCGTTTGGTCCCATAATAGCATGCACTTCGCCTGCATTAACAATTAAATTAATTCCTTTTAGAATTTCATTTCCATCAATACTTGCGTGTAAATTTTTAACTTCTAACATTTGATTATTATTCCTTTTAAATTTTAATTTTTGAATTCTTATCCAACACTACCTTCGAGACTGATACCGAGCAATTTCTGTGCTTCAACTGCAAATTCCATCGGGAGTTCAGCCAATACTTCTTTTACGTAACCGTTAACAATCAAACCGATTGCATTTTCAGTATCAATTCCTCTTTGATTTAGATAGAAGATCTGATCTTCACCAATTTTTGAAGTAGTTGCTTCGTGCTCAATTTGTGCTGATGGATTATTTATCTCTAAATACGGGAAAGTGTGAGCGCCACATTTATCACCAATTAAAAGAGAATCGCACTGTGAAAAATTTCTTGCATTTTCTGCCTTTTTAGAGACTTTTACCAAACCGCGGTAACTGTTCTGACTTTTTCCGGCGGAAATACCTTTTGAAATAATTGTACTCCTTGTATTTTTTCCCAGGTGGATCATCTTCGTTCCCGTATCTGCCTGCTGATGATTATTTGTTAATGCAACCGAATAAAACTCACCAATTGAATTATCACCCTGTAAAATACAGCTTGGATATTTCCAGGTAATTGCGGAACCTGTTTCAACTTGTGTCCAGGAAATTTTTGAGTTTATACCTCTACAGGCACCACGTTTAGTTACGAAGTTATAAATACCACCTTTGCCATCCTTATCACCTGGGTACCAATTCTGCACAGTGGAATATTTTATTTGCGCATTGTCTAAGGTGATAAGTTCCACGACTGCAGCATGAAGCTGATTTTCATCCCTCATTGGTGCTGTACATCCTTCAAGGTAACTTACGTAAGCACCTTCATCTGCAATAATTAATGTGCGTTCAAACTGACCTGTGTTTGCAGCATTTATCCTGAAGTAAGTTGATAACTCCATCGGGCAGCGGACGCCTTTGGGAATATAAACAAACGAACCGTCGCTGAATACTGCAGAGTTAAGTGCTGCAAAATAATTGTCTGTAGTAGGGACAACACTGCCGAGATATTTTTTTATTAATTCGGGATGATTTTTCACAGCTTCGGAAAAAGAAGAAAAAATTATTCCCAATTCTTCCAAACTCTTCCTAAAAGTTGTTGCCACCGAAACACTATCAAAAACAGCATCTACAGCAACGCCTGTCATTCTTTTCTGTTCCTCTAATGAAATACCTAACTTCTTATAAGTATCCAATAATTCGGGATCAACTTCGTCAAGACTGTTAAGCTTTGTTTGTTTTTTTGGAGCAGAGTAGTAAACAATATCCTGGTAATCAATCTCGGGGTATTTTACATTCGGCCAATGAGGTTCCTTCATTGTTAACCAATGCTTGTATGCTTTTAGTCGCCACTCAAGCAAAAATTCTGGTTCATCCTTAATTTTTGAAATCTGCCTGATTATATCTTCACTTAATCCTTTTGGAAGACTGTGAGATTCAATATCGGTTGTAAAACCGTATTTATACTCTTGATTTGCTAATTCTTCAATTTTCTTTACTTCTGTGTTGTCCATTTTTACTCCTGATCATTAAATCAGATACATTAGTTGTCAAAATCTTTAATACGCAAAACTACATAATCTATACAAAAAAGTCAAGATTAAATAACGTATTTGAGCCGTATTTGAATAAGAAATTTCAAAGTTGGGATAATTTCTACAAATTGTATTTCAGAGAAGATTAGGTTAATTTTGAAGACAAATTTTTATAAACGGGAAATAAAGTGGAATCAAGCAATAAATCATATAAAAATTCGAATACGAGTACCCAGGTAAATCAAAAGCAAGATAAATCCGATAGCACTTCGCCGAATAATAAATCCAGTGGGCGAAGATATTACGGAAGAAGAAGATATTATAGCAAGAATAAGCGGGAAGGGACTGATAGCCAGAAATTCAAGACTTCATTTAAGAAAATTTCTATTGTCATTCCGCTTTTCAATGAAGAAGAATCAATTTATCCGCTGATGAATGAGATTAAGAAGGTGATGAATTCCATGGCAATGCAATTCGAAGTTATTTTTATTGATGATGGAAGCGATGATCTTTCTCTAAAAAAAATAAAAGATATTTGCAGAACAGATAAACGATTTAAGTATATAAGTTTTAGAAAAAATTATGGAAAATCAGCAGCGTTGCAAATGGGCTTTAAACAGATTTCCGGCGATGCGGTTATTACCATGGATGCTGATCTACAGGATGATCCGAAAGAAATTCCCAACCTGCTAAATAAATTAGATGAAGGTTACGATCTCTGTTCCGGCTGGAAAAAGAAAAGGCAGGATCCGATAATTAAAAAATTCTCTTCAAGGTTTTTCAATTTTGTAACTCGAATAATGACAGGAATAAAGATTCACGATTTTAACTGCGGTTTAAAAGCTTATAGAAAAGATGTTGTAAAAAACTTGAATGTTCATGGGGAACTACATCGTTACTTGCCCGTACTTGCAAGATGGCAGGGTTTTACAATAACTGAAATTCCCGTTAAGCACTATCCAAGACGTTACGGCAAAACCAAATACGGTATCTCAAGGTTCTTTAAAGGTTTTATCGATTTGATAACAGTTATTTTTTCTACGCGTTATATAAAAAGACCTTTACACTTTTTTGGTTTTTTTGGTGCCGCAGCATTTTTTGTAGGTATAATAATTCTTGGTTATTTAACGGTGTTGTGGATACAGGGTTATTCGTTAAGTAACAGACCTATGTTGTTTCTTTGTATGCTTCTCATCATAGTTGGTGTGCAGTTTTTTGCCGTTGGATTACTGGGCGAGATGCTTGTTCACAGTTCGATGGATGACAGCGAATATATAATAAAAGAAAAGAATTAACCTGGTTGTTTTCTTTTTCCATTAATTTGTAAAAATTCTGACCTCAAACAATCAATGCATTATGATCCGATTAAAAATGTTTTTGCCTCAATAATTAAGAGATTTCCATTCCTGCGGATATTCTTCTACAAAATTTTGAATTTGATGTTCTTACGTTCATGGTATGTTAGAAGAGAATTGAAGAAGTTAAGAAATAAGTTTGGCAGTAATG
>JBATTD010000091.1:0-9454 GCA_049670345.1 Ignavibacteriaceae bacterium | reverse complement strand
GCGATTGCTTGCATCTCTTCATTTATCAGATCATCTGCAAAAATAACAGCAGCAGAATTTCCGTTGAACGGTTGTTTTGTAAAAGCATCTATCTGATAAACATCATGCAGAATTTTCATTTCTTGCTTGCCTCAATATCCCACGTTTTTAATTTATCATAAGTTTCATAATCGGTAAGATCGAAATGAATAGGAGTTACAGCAACAAAATTATTTTTTATAGCTACCTGATCAAACTCTAACTCTTTATCAACTTCCATCATACTACCTGTAAGCCAGTAATAATCTCTGCCGTACGGATCAGTTCGCTTCTCGTAAATATCATCCCACTTTGATTTACCCTGCTTTGTAACAAGTATGCCTGCAATTTCATCTTCCGGAACGTCTGGCACATTTACATTTAGTAATGTTCCTAAAACCAGTCCGTGTTCATTAATTTTAAGTGCAAGCATTTTGGCAATCTCGGCAGCGTAGGAAAAATCCTTAACCCTATGATTCGTTACTGAAATTGCTATGGACGGGACATCCATTATGGCGGCTTCGCGCGCTCCGGAAACGGTTCCCGAATAAATAATATTAATTGCAGTATTGGATCCATGGTTGATCCCGGATACTACAAGGTCGGGATCTTCTTTCATAATATTCCGCATGCCCATTTTTACGCAATCAGCAGGTGTTCCATCAACAGCGTAGCCGAAAAAAGTTCCGTCAATATAGTACTCCTGAACTCTTAAAGGTATTTGCATAGTGATTCCGTGCCCAACCGCACTTTGTTCCTGCCGCGGTGCAACAACCGTAACTTCTGCAATTTCACTCAACGATTTTTTAAGTGCAGCAATTCCGGCTGAGTCAATACCATCATCATTAGTAACTAAAATTTTCAATATATTTACCCTTAATACAATTAATAGATTTTCTAAAATACCACTAAAGATTTACAGTCTCAATTTTAATTAATTCCTGTATACTTAAAATTATTAAATTTATTAATATTCGTAGAAATTAAAGATCATATATAAACAGATTAAATGTTGATTATCAATCCATATATTTTTAAACAATTTCCTGAAATAACTTTCGGGTTTAGCACTAAGATTGGTTTGCAAAGGAAAAAGCCATATTATTTTAATATGTCTTACAGTGTTGGAGATGACCCGCAGATTACAACAGAAAACCACGAAAAGTTTTTTAATGAGCTTGAATTGAATAAAGAATCCGCTGCATATCAAAAACAAGTTCATGGAGATAAAATATCCTTTGTTAAATCAGGAGGAGTTTGCGGCGAGAGCGATGCAATGATTACCGATAAAAAAAATATTGGGCTGGCAATTAGCTCCGCCGATTGTTGTGTCGTGTTTATTTATGATCCTGTAAATAAAATTATAGCAGGTGTTCATTCAGGTTGGCGTGGAACGAGTAAAGCAATTCTGTTAAAAGTATTACAAACCTTATCTAATGAGTTTGACTCTGCACCGGGAGATTTGATTTGCTATTTAAGTCCTTCCATTTCAGGAACAAATTATGAAGTTGGTGTTGAAGTTGCAGAGCAGTTCGATTTGAATTATTTGAAACAAAATAAAGAAAAATATCTTCTTGATATTCCTAAAATCAACGAAGATATATTATTAAACTATGGTGTGATCCCTCATAACATCCAGGTATCGAACCTGTGCAGTTATGAATATTCATCTATCCTTCATTCATACAGGAGAGATGGGAAAAAATCAGGAAGAGCTTTGGGCGTAATTGCAATGAGAGGTGATGAATGAAAGCAGGCGGTGTAAAAATATTTTTCGTTTATGCTATGCTGTGCTTTATATGGGGTTCTACATGGCTTGCAATCAGGTTTGGATTAGAAACATTAACGCCAATTTATTCTGCCGGATTAAGATTTTCACTTGCCGCTTTTTTCATTTTAATTTTAATGAAAATTCGTGGTGTAAGATTGCAGTTGGATAAAATATCTATCCAGCTTTACTTGATAATGGGATTCTTATCGTTTGTAATACCCTTTGGTTTGGTTTATTGGGCTGAACAGTTTGTTCCTTCAGGAATGGCCTCAGTTCTTTTTGCAGTGTTCCCGTTTTTTGTTGCAATATTTTCATTTATTTTCATCGCAAGCGAATCTCTTGATATTTTTAAGATATCAGGAATTGTTATCGGCTTTACTGGAATAGTAATAATTTTTTCCGATTCATTTGGCGGAGATATTAGTGATTACTTGATTGGAATGTTTGCAATAGTGCTAAGTGCAATTATGCAGGCAGGAATTGCAATTACGATAAAAAAATATGGTCATCATTTAAATCCTCTATCCATGAATCTTGTTCCAATGCTAATTGCCGGAATTTCTATGCTGGTCATCGGGTTGGCAATTGAAGACACATCAACAAACAGTTTTGGACTGAATGCGGCTTTATCAATATTATATCTTGCATTTTTCGGAAGCGTTATAACTTTTACTTCATATTATTGGCTGTTGAAAAAAATCAATATTGTTATTCTTTCATTAATTGCATTTATAACACCAATTACAGCACTGATTTTAGGATATTTATTCTATAATGAACAACTCTCAACAAATGATTTTGTTGGCTCTGCGTTTGTTTTGTTTGGTGTATTTAGTGCTAATTTGGGCAATCTGTTAAGGATGAGGAAGAAAGCGATTATTAAAGAGGGTGGTTAACACGATTAATTTTCATATTTTTGAACGTTATATAGTAGTGATAAATTAATTAACCAATTCTAGATGCAAAATATAATACGAATTAGAAAAGCAACCTTTTACGGTTACCACGGTGTTAGATCAGAAGAACAAAGCGTGGGCGGAAAGTTTGAAGCTGATGTAGATATCTATACTAATTTTACAGATGCTGCACATGAAGATAATTTAAATAAAACGATTGACTACCATGAAGTTTATTCATTTATGTATCATCTTGCATTAGAGCAAAAATATTACTTGATTGAATCATTGGCAAACAAAATAGCAGATGAATTACTGATGAAATTTGAGCGTATTGATAAAATTGCCATAAGAGTTAGAAAAAACAATCCTCCTTTAGGCGGAGTGGTTGATTGTGTTGAAGTTGAAGTTGTTAAAGACAGAACGGAAATAAATTAAAAATATTTTACTAAAATTAGGAAAGAAGCAATAAACAACCTGGCTTACATAGGAATCGGTTCAAACAAAGGGAACAGAACAGATTATCTGATATCAGCTATTGAAATAATAGATACAGATCCGAAATGCAAAGTTATTGTCGTTTCTTCAGTTTACGAAACAAGACCTTTTGGTAATAAAAATCAGGACAATTTTTTAAATGCTGTTATAAAAATTACTACAGACTATTCGCCTTTTGGACTGTATGAATTTCTAAAACGAATAGAAAGTAAATTAGGAAGACAAACCGAAACAAAATGGGGACCGAGAGAGATTGATCTGGATATATTATTTTTTAACGATTTGATTTATTCGGATGAAAATATTACTATTCCTCATAAAGGAATTATGGATAGAGATTTTGTTCTGATTCCGCTATCTGAAATTGAACCTAAATTGATTCATCCGGTAGTTGCCAAAAAAATTAGTGAGATTGAACTTCCAGAAACAGGTTCAAATATTATTAGTAAATCTAATATTAATATTTTAGTATAATGAGTGAAAAAGAATTTAAGCCCGAAGTAAAATACATTGCCATTGAAGGTGTAATTGGAGCAGGGAAAACCAGTCTGGCAAGAAAAATAAAAGATAGATTAAATGCTGAGTTGCTGCTCGAACAATTTGATGCAAATCCATTTCTCGAAAAATTTTACAGCGATAGAAGCAGATATGCTTTTCAAACACAAATGTTCTTTTTAATAAATAGATTTAAACAGCAGGAAGAATTGAGCCAGGAAGACTTATTCAGAGATTACATAGTTTCTGATTATCTTTTTGAAAAAGACAGAATATTTGCCTACCTGAATTTGAACAGTGAAGAGTTAAAACTTTACGAGAGTTTATATCCACTCTTAGCACGAAGTTTGAGAAAGCCCGACCTTGTTGTGTTTCTTCAATCTTCGGCTGATCGGTTAATGCACAACATAAAAAAACGAAACCGTAAAATTGAAAGAGCTTTAAGCAGAAGTTATATAGAAGAATTGAGTGAAGCGTATAATCATTTTTTCTTTCGTTATAATAGCACACCACTTCTTATTGTTAACTCAACTGAAATTGATTTTGTTAACAGCGATGCTGATTTTGATGAATTATTCAAGCAGATATTCAGAGAAGATAGAGGTGTAAAAGAATATTTTAAACCCGAATCAAAGAGGGCAGTATGATAGGATTTTTAAAGATCGTATTATTTTTTATTTTATTTCTCTTTATAATTAAGTTGCTCAGATCAATTTCAAAGTACAGGTCATCATCAAGACAAACAATAGATGATTTGGAAAATCAGCAGAGGAAAGAGGCTAAACAGTTTGGAGATGTGGAAGATGCTGAATACAGAGAAATACCACCCGAAAAGAAGAATGAGAGTGAAAATAACTAAACTTAATGGCAGTCAACTCCATCATATCTAACTTTATTTATTCCATATTTGAAAAAACTCTTGCGGTAGAAGAAAATAAAAGTCGGGATATTGGTACTCCCAAAAAAATTATTATTATTCGTCAGCATAATCAATTAGGTGATCTGTTAGCAGGCGTGTCGTTATTCAGAGCATTGAAAGAGACTTATCCTGAATCTCACATTACCCTTTTTGTTAGCCCGTTCAACTATCCGGGAATGGTTAAAAATAAATATATCGACAGGATTTTCATTTTCGATAAAAAAAAGCTTTTTTCACCGGCGTATTTTGTGCGATTAAAAAAAATATTAGCTGAAGAGTATGATCTTGCAATTGTTCCGGTTGTGGTTTCAATTTCATTTACGAGTAATTTATTAGCGAGATTATCAAATTCTAAAATAAGAATAGGTCCACAATCGCTTGATGGAAAAGTTAATAAAAACTATTATTTTTTCGATAGAAGAGTCTCACTTGATTGGAGAAATCATCCTGATTCAAACGTATCAGAAAGAAGTTTAGATATAGTAAGACCGTTTAGAATTAATACGAACAATTATCATTCTGAGATATCGTTTGATGAAGAGGAAATAAAAAATGTTGTAAAGTTTATTGCTGATAATAATTTTGATGAAAATAAATACTTGGTGGGTCTGCATGTTGGAGCAGGAAAAGCGCCAAACAGATGGACTTTACAAAAATATACATCATTAATAAATAGGTTGAATTCTACTCATTCTATCAATTTTTACATAACAGGCAGCAATACCGATAAAGATGATATTGATTATCTGGTTAATGAACTCAATTTTAAGGTTGGTTTGTTCATAAACAGGCCTATTCCCGAAGTAGCTGCATTAATTTCAAAATCGAACTTATTTATTTCCAATGATACTGGCATAATGCATGTAGCAGGTACAACCGATACACCACAAATATCTATATTTGGACCAACTAACCCGTTTAACTGGGCGCCGATTGGACCCAATAAATATTTTATTCGTAAATCGGAATTAATTGAAGATGTTGCCGTTGATGATGTTTATCAGCTAAGCAATATGATTTTAAAGAAGGTAAAACAAACATGAAAAATTGCATTGCTGCAGTCGATATGGGAACGAATTCTTTTCACCTGATAATTGTGCAGGTAAGAAAAGACGGCTCATTTAAAATTGTAGATCGTGAAAGAGAAATAGTTCGTTTAGGTTTTCACAAGGGTGAGAATCTTACCACTATATCCGAAGGTGAAATTGAAAAAGCAATTGATGTTTTGCACGACTTCAATAAAATCGCAAAATTTTATGGTGCCGATTTAAGAGCCATTGCAACAAGTGCTGTTAGAGAAGCAAAAAATAAGGATGAATTTCTAACAAAAGTATATGAAGCTACGGGTATTTTTGTTGAAGCAATTGAGGGTGTTAAGGAAGCAGAGCTTATTTATCTAGGTGTACTTAAAGCTCTTAAAGTAAAAAAGAAACGCGTGCTTTGTGTTGATATTGGAGGAGGCAGCACTGAATTTTTACTTGGTGATAAAGGCAGACCAATCTTTACCGAAAGCATAAAGATAGGAGCTGTTCGGTTGAGTAAAATGTTCTTTCCTGATTATCACATAACTCAACGAAGTATAGATGAATGCGAAAAGTATATAGCAAGTAAAATATTGGCTAAATCAAATCTGCATTCTCACCATCAATTCGACTGTGTAGCAGGGACATCGGGCACCATTAATGCTGCTGGTAGTATTCTGTATTTCAGAAGGCACGATGAATTTGCAAAATCATTAAACGGATTTACGTTTAAAGCAAATGAGTTTTTTGAAATGACTGAAGATGTTCTTAGATGTAAATCACCGGTTGATCGTCTTTCTATTAAAGGTATGGAAGTTAAGAGAGCTGATATTATTCCCGCAGGATTATTAATTTTAAGAAAAGTGTTTGAAATTTTTGATATCGAAAAGATGATAGTTTCAGAAAATGCATTGCGTGAAGGTATCATCATAGAAACGATTAAACAAGAAGATGAACATATGGTAATTTCTGTTTGATTGTGACTAATAATTAAAATCCCTTGAATTAAAACCTGTTTATCAAAGAAGGCAAACAATTCCATCTGCCTTTAATTAAACATCCACCCTCAGTATATTTACAATTCAATCAATCGAAGTTTTATGGAAGATTTAAGAAACTTTTGCATTATAGCGCATATCGATCATGGTAAATCAACAATTGCCGATCGTCTTTTAGAAATAACAGGTGCCGTTTCTGAAAGAGAAGCGAAGTCACAGGTATTAGATGATCTGGATCTCGAAAGAGAAAGAGGAATTACCATCAAATCTCATGCAATCCAGATGCATTATAAAGCTAAAAGCGGAGAGACATACACGCTCAATTTAATTGACACTCCCGGACATGTAGATTTCAGTTATGAAGTATCACGTTCGCTTGCAGCTTGCGACGGTGCGTTGTTAGTAGTAGATGCAGCGCAGGGTGTTGAAGCACAAACAATAAGTAATCTTTATCTTGCAATTGAAGCCGGGCTGGAGATCATTCCCGTTATAAATAAAATAGATTTACCAAGTGCCGAAGTTGATAGAATAACTCATCAAATAATCGATTTAATTGGCTGCAATGAAGATGAAATCTTGAAAGTAAGCGCGAAAGAAAAAATTGGATTTGATGAATTACTCGAAAGCATAGTAAATAAAATCCCTTCACCGAAAGGTGATCCTGATGCACCGTTGCAGGCACTTATATTCGATTCTATTTTTGATCCTTACAGAGGAGCAATTGCTTACATAAAAATATTTAACGGAACGTTGAGAGTAAAAGATAAAATAAAATTCTTTGCTTTTAATACAGTTATGGAGGCTGAAGAGATTGGTGTGCTTGGGTTGAATAAAGTTAAAACGAAAGAACTTACTGCTGGAAATGTTGGATATTTGATCCCCGGAATTAAAGAAGTTAAAGATGCAAAAGTTGGTGATACAGTTACCCATATAAAAAATGGCGCCGTAGAAGCTCTTCCAGGTTATAAAGAAGTTAAGCCGATGGTTTACAGCGGACTTTATCCAACTGACTCCGAGGACTTTGAAAATTTGCGTGATGCTTTAGATAAATTTCAATTAAATGATTCAGCGCTGGTTTATCAGCCGGAAACTTCTGTTGCTTTGGGATTTGGTTTTCGCTGCGGTTTTTTAGGGATGCTGCACATGGAAATTGTACAGGAACGTTTATACCGGGAATACGATCAATCTATTATTACAACATTACCAAACGTTGAATATTATGTTTACACAAAAGTGCAGAAAAAAGTTGTTGTTGATAATCCCGCAGATATGCCTCCGCTTGGAGATATTGACTATATTGAAGAACCATATATAAAAGCACAAATTGTTACTCCATCGGAGTATGTTGGCAACATAATGAAGCTTGCAATAGATAAGCGCGGTTCATATAAAAATACAACTTATATTGATACAACTCGTGCTGATCTTGAATTTGAATTCCCGCTTTCTGAAATAATATTTGATTTTTATGATAAGCTGAAATCAACTACGCGCGGTTATGCATCATTTGATTATGAATATATGGATTATAAGAAATCTGACCTGGTAAAGCTTGATATTCTACTCAACGGAGATCCGGTGGACGCACTTTCAGTAATTATGCATCGTTCAAAATCTTACGAGTGGGGTAAAAAAGTTTGCAGTAAACTTAAAGAGCTTATTCCGAAGCAAATGTTTGAGGTGAA
Organism: Ignavibacteriaceae bacterium; assembly: GCA_049670345.1. GTDB lineage: Bacteria > Bacteroidota > Ignavibacteria > Ignavibacteriales > Ignavibacteriaceae > BMS3ABIN03. The sequence continues at coordinate 1,152 of JBATTD010000091.1, read as the reverse complement.
CATTCAGGCATCAATTGGTTCTAAAGTTATTTCTAAGTCAGTTGTTAAAGCACTCAGGAAAAATGTTCTTGCAAAATGTTATGGGGGTGATATTACACGTAAAAGAAAACTGTTGGAAAAGCAGAAAGAAGGTAAAAAGCGCATGAAGCAGGTTGGTAATGTTGAAATTCCACAGGAGGCATTTTTAGCCGTTTTACAGTTGGATGATTAACCTTTTCTGATTGGTGGAATAACCATGAAAAAAATAATTCGTTTGATATTTTATTTTGTTATTCTGGCAATATTTATAAGAGCATTCTTTTTAGGTGCAATCCGTATTCCAACTTCTTCCATGGCAGACACATTATATCCGGGTGATTTTATAATTGTAAATATTGCGGCATATAACTTAAACACCCCACGACAAATACCAATATTAGGGTTATCCATTCCTTCATTAAATATTTTTAACACCGGCAAACCTGAAATAAACGATTTGATTGTGTTCAAATTTCCAACAATTAATTCTGGCGATGCTTTTTACAACACCACCAACATAATAAAACGTATTGTTGCCTTGCCTGGCGATACTTTGCAAATAATAAATAAAAAGATTTTTGTTAACGGTAAGGAAATTAACTTACCTGAAACTGTTCGCCGCAGCTTTGAGATTATCAAACCAACAGGCCAGGAGGATGAGAGTATATTTTATGGTGGTACAGGGTGGAACAGCGATAACTACGGTCTGGTAAGAGTTCCCGCTATGGAAGACACAATAAATATTAATACTGATAATATTGATGTCTGGAAACGGCTAATAGTTTATGAATATGAAGAAAAAGTTGTGCGGAAGGAAGGTTCTGTAATAACGATTGATGATAAACCGGTTCGTAATTATGTTGTTAAAAAGAACCATTATTTTGTTATAGGCGATAACTTTAACAACAGCCGCGACAGCAGATATTTCGGATTTATTAATGAAGATATGATCCTTGGTAAAGCAATGTTCATCTATCTGTCTATAGATCCAGCTAAATCAGGAAGCGGCTTCTTCTCAAAAATAAGATGGAAGCGAATATTTAAAGGAATGTAATAATTGAGTACCAGCGGATTGTTGTTTTATCTTCTTACTTCAAATAATATATTGTAATTTATTTTTCAATAATCTAGTAT
>JBATTD010000090.1:0-3297 GCA_049670345.1 Ignavibacteriaceae bacterium | reverse complement strand
GCAAAATCACCGGCTACTTCAATGGTTGCACTTTTTATACCGGCTCCGTCTCCATCAAGTATATCTAAAATTGTCATCTTATAATTATTTTGCTCACCCCATCGTAAATACATTCTAAAAAGCATATCCGCCCAATCCTGTGCTTCTGTTCCGCCTGCACCGGAATGAATTGTTAAGAGACTGTTTTTAGCATCATCTTTACCACTGAGCATATTTTTAAATTCAGCATCTTCAACGGCTTTCTTCAATTCAGTAAGTTCATTTAAGATATCGGATGAAAATGATTCATCTTCTTCCATTTGTGCCAGCTGAATAAATTCATCAGACTCTGAAACTTTTTTATTGAGTTTTTCCCACATATCCACCCAGGTCTGTCGTAATTTAATTTGTTGTAATATCTTTTGGGCTGCTAGCTGATCATTCCAGAATGAAGGATCTTCGGATTGTGTTTGAAGTTCTTTTATCTTTGCTTCTTTACCATCGATGTCAAAGATACCTCCGGAGTTTTTCTACTCTGTCTTTATAAGATTTTAATTCTTTATGTTCTTCTTCGTACATATTTATCCTCTAATAAAATTTCTTTCAATTATAATGTTGAACTTAACCATGAACTTGAACTAAATATGGGAGTAAGTTCAAGTGCAGGTTCAAGAGTCAGGAATATCTAATTCCATTCTCAGCAGCGCTGCGGCAAGTGTTTTACCTTGTGCATCATGTTTTAATGAAACTGTTCCGCCGCCGCCAAGGGTGTTGTGTAACATAAAATTTAATGCGCGTATGTTTGGTAATTCATAACGATCAACATTTCCTTTGCAAATTCCAGCAAAATGTTTTTTTACTTTTTCAGCAGTTAAATGCTTTTTTATTATTTTGTAACCTTTATCGTCATATGCAATAATTCCAATGTTTGCAGCATCTCCTTTATCACCGCTTCTTCCGTGAGCTATATCAATTAATTTAATTTTCATTATTCTTTATGCTGAATTCATTTCAGCATCTTTCGATTTTATGAATAAATAATCTTAATTGGATCAGCTATTTCAGGATATAAATCTTTCCATTCCTCATTTACTGATTCAATTAAATTAATTTTCCACTGTCTGTGCCAATTTTTCAATTGTTTTTCTCTCTTAACAGCGCTTGTTAAAGTTGAATGTGCCTCGTAATAAACAAGTCTGTTAACATTATACTCTTTCGTAAAACCATCAATTAATGCAAGCTTGTGCTCATAGATTCTTCTTGATAAAATATCTGTAAATCCAATATACAGAGTTTTATTTTTACTCGATAATATATAAACAAAATATTTTTTCATTCTTAAAAGATCCTGAAATGAATTCAGGATAAATTCAGTACTTTAACTTTAGGTGTAACTAATTTTTTTGGAATTAAGGCAGGCCAGTATGCAACTACATCCCTAGGTTTCGGTCTTCCGCCGGCAAAACCTGTTACACTTGGCGGACCTGTAAGAATTAACGGTGCAATTTCCTGACCAAATCTTTTTATGGCATTTCTATCGTGTGAACGAACTGCTACCCTTAATACAATCTCGTTGATGTTATCTTCGTCAATTTCTTTAGCCAATGATTCATGGGTAGCATTGTAACCAATAAACTCGGAACGAATTTCATCAAACTGAAGTCCAAGATTATCTAATCTTTTTCTCAAGATCTTATCGGCAGCTTTTGCTTTTGATAATGCCTGAGGCCAGGAATAAGTTAAATTGCCGACAGTTGAATATCCGTCTTCATAAGAACAGGATACTTTATAAAAATCTGTTTCCGGCTTTCCTTTCACGTTAAAAACTTTAACCTTATTATTGCCAAGATCTTCAAGTTTAATCGATGTAAAATCAGCAACACAATCGGGAGTAATATAGTCAGTGGGATCACCAATTTCATAAAGCAACTGCTCAGCAACAGTTTCATAGGAAACTTTTCCTCCGGTATTTTCATGTTTGGTTACAATAAATTCTCCATTCGGAAATGCTTCAGCAATCGGGAAACCAATCTCTGCCATGTTTTCGATTGATTGCCAATCACCTAAAAAGTTACCGCCCGTTGATTGAGCACCGCATTCTAAAATGTGACCTGCAACAGTTCCAGCCGACATAAGATTATAATCTTTTTCATCCCAATTAAATTCGTATATCATTGGAGCCATAGTAAGACCTGTATCAGTTACTCTGCCTGTTATAACAATATCAGCCCCGCTTTTGAGAGCTTCTACTATTGGCATTGCACCAAAGTAAACGTTTGCGCTTAGTATTTTATGTTTAACTGATTTAATTGATTCACCGGTTTCCATATTATTTAGTTCGGCACCTGTTTCAACAAGTTCATCCAAACGATCGTGAATGTCATCACCTAAAACAACTGCTATTTTTAGTCTTTCAATTCCCAAATCAACTGCATGTTCCAGTATTTCATCGGCACAATGTACAGGATTAACACCACCACCATTTGTAATAACTTTAATATTTTTTTCCTTACAAATTGGCAGTATTTTTTTCATCAAATCCGGAAGATCTCTTGCGTAACCGAGATTAGGATTCCTGTTTTTTTGTTTTTGAAGGATTGACATTGTAACCTCTGCAAGATAATCCATAACGAGGTAATCAATATCTCCTTTAGTAACCTGATGAACAGGAGCTTCCAGCAAGTCCCCCCAAAACCCCTGCCCTGAAGCTATTCTTATTTTATCTTTCAATTAACATCTCCAAATAATCTATCAATTCTAAAATTAATATTATAATATAATGCAAATAGATGTGAAAAGCAGGGATGAATCTGATGAAGAATTAGGTTTGATTAAGATATGCCATTCCACAATGAAACGGCATATCTAATAATAAATTAAACAACTATAGCTTTATAACCATAACAATGTAATCCGGAAACACCTTCATCCTGTATCTTCCTGAATACCATTTTAACTTTTTTACCAATCGAAACTTCATTAAGCGCTGTATCAGCAATCATTGCCATTAATTTTGCACCTTCTGTTGTCTCAATAATTGCAACTGCATACGGTGTTTCCCTGGAAAAAGTATCTGAACCAACTCGTATTATGGTGTAAGTTAATATTTTCCCTTCATCACTTAATCGTATAGTCTCAAATTCTCGTTTACCACATTTAGGACAAACAAGTCTCGGAGGGAAATTTATCTTTCCGCATCCTACACATTTTGAGGCTTCAAGCCGATAACGTTGAGGTACTTCTCTAACATATCTTGGACTAATCATAACGCCTCCAGAATATTAATTGTACAACTTGCTCCTGAGCCGCCCATATTTT
>JBATTD010000089.1:0-1650 GCA_049670345.1 Ignavibacteriaceae bacterium | reverse complement strand
ACGTAATACTGCTCCGCCCGGATCATCATCTTTACTACTTTTTATTAATATGTGAAACCGGTAATTACCTTTTAATCTCGCAATTACTGCATAAACGGGCGAAGAAATATTAAGCCACTTTTTAAATTTTTTCAATTCGTTGTAAAAATCATAAATCGCTCCCCTCGCCTTTTTTTCGGATTGATCTTTTGTTTCGATTAATGCAATTCGTGTAAATGGAGGATAGCCCAATTTTTGTCTGTCTGCTAATTCTTTATTGTAAAATCCAAAGTAATCATTCATTAATACCATTTGTAAAGCAAAGTGTTTTTCATTTTGTGTTTGTATAATCACTTCACCAGGAACCTTGCTTCTTCCGGCTCTTCCTGAAACCTGGGTAAGTAATTGAAATGTTCTCTCATCTGCTCTAAAATCCGGCAGCCATAAAGTTGTTTCTGCAGCTATCACACCAACCAAAGTAACTCTCGAAAAATCTAGTCCTTTTGAAACCATTTGAGTACCGACAAGAATATCAATATCACCTTTACTAAAAGATACAAGTATTTTACTAAGCGCTGCTTTGCGCGAAATAGAATCAGAATCTACTCTTGTTATATTTGCAGAAGGAAAATAAAAAGCAAGTTCATCTTCTACACGCTCGGTCCCCGTTCCAAAATATTTAATTGCCAGTGAACCGCAGTTTGTGCAGGCACCTGGGACATCTTTAACCAGTCCGCAGTAGTGACAGTTTATAACATTTTTATTTATATGATAAACCATCGGGACAGAACAGTTATCGCAAGTCTCAACTTCACCACAATCTTCGCAGTAAATTTGTGTGGAAAATCCTCTCCTGTTTTGAAGAATGATCGTTCCTTCTTTTTTCTTCAACCGGTCTTCTATTTTATCTAAAAGAGTTCTGGAGAAAACATTCTCCATTTTTTTCTTTTTTCGTTCAATATTAATATTTACAAACTTTATATGCGGAAGTTTTGCATCATCAATTCTTTCGGGAAGCTCTACCAACTGATACTTGCCGGTTTTTGCATTGTACATGCTTTCTATAGAAGGGGTTGCAGAACCAAGAACTACAGGACATTTATTGAGATTGCCCAAATAAACAGCGGCATCTCTTGCATTGTAACGCGGAATTAAATCAGCTTGTTTATAACTTGCATCATGTTCCTCATCTATTACAATCAACCCTATATTTCTTAAAGGGGCAAACAATGCTGAGCGGGCACCAATCACAATTCTGGATTTTCCGCTTAACACTCTCCGCCATGAATCGAAACGCTGACCTGCAGACATACGACTGTGAACGACCGTTACCGTGTCTCCAAAATTATTAAAGAGCCGCGACGTCATCTGCGGTGTAAGTGAAATTTCCGGCACTAATATTAAAACTGTTTTCTTTTGTTTCAGCGCTTCTTTGGTTAGTTCTATATAAACCTGCGTTTTGCCGCTTCCTGTTACCCCGTGAATAAGGAAGGTATGAAATTTTTCTTTTTTAATTAATGGTGCTACACTCTTAATTATAGCTTCTTGATGAGCAGTTGCTTGTAATTCCTGGTGATCTTCTTTGTATGCTTCAGAATATCTTCTTTCTATTTCTTTTTCGAAAACAGTAACAAATCCTTTTTTCTCTAAAGAATCGATTGATGATTTTGA
>JBATTD010000088.1:0-6015 GCA_049670345.1 Ignavibacteriaceae bacterium | reverse complement strand
CGTTTTTTTAATTAGTTTTAACGATCGAGAAGATAATCTGCAATTTTTCCTAAATCCTTCACATCCTTATTACCGAAATTAGGCATTACTACTCCGGGATATTGTTCCCTATATTTTTGAAATCGATCAGATCCCATAAACGAATTCGGATTACGGAGATATGCAATCAATTCCCCTCTGCCAAACTTCTGACTAATATCTTTAAGCGCAGGTCCCTGATTTGTTCCATTAAGATCCACACCGTGACAGTTGGAACAGCCAAAATTTGCTATTAATTCATCTGCTGTTAAATTTTCAGTTGAAGTTTGATTGCTAAAATTTTCGGTGGAAATAGGTTTAAATATTTCTTCTTCTTTTGTAAGTCTCCCAATGATAAATAACAATATAAAGAGCACTAAAAACGATGCTACCCAAATCTGAGGTTTTGTCATAATAACTTTCTTCCGCAGTTAAACAGAAACTAATAATATTCGAAAATTTGAACAGGAAATTTACAAAAAGAGATTCTGATAAGAAACATTTGGGCATTATAATTGTAATAGTTCAATATTTTACTCATCTTGATGATAGCGACTATATTTTATTTCATAAAATTGGTAAAATTGATTTGACACAAGACAACAAATTTATCCGATCCTTAATTGAGAGTGCAAAACGAGGTAACAATTCTGCGAAAGAACAGCTATTTGAAATGAGCCTCAATAAAATTCATCAGTTATCATTCTTGCTAACATGTGATAAATCATCCGCTGACTTAATAACCATTAATACTTTTATTAGTGCCTGGAATTTTACCAACACACTAAATGAAGAAATAACCTTTGCTGAATGGATAAAAAACATTACGGTTTACGTTGCACTAAATAATTTAAAAAAACAAAATGAAACTGATGAACCCAAAGAATTAGAAAATTATGAATTGATTGAAAAATTCTCATCTTCATCTGTTGCCAAAGAATACCTAAAATTAAGCGATACAAATAAATTTATCGTTACTTTAAATTTAATAGAAAATTACTCTGCCGATGCTATCTCAAAACTGTTAAATATTGAAGTGAATGATATTATTCAGAGGATCACCGATTTTATCAAAGTTATTATGGATGGATCTGATGAAAAACCAACGGTTGATACTGTGCTTAAAAAGATAGAAGATTTACAATGCGAGATCATACCCGAAAATAATCTGTTAAAATCTGCCCTTGATAAAATCTATGATATGAAAATTGAAGATTTGGAGAAAGAGGAGAAAAAAAGATTAAAGGAAGAAATTCTTAATTACAGTAAAGAAAATAAAGCTAAACATAAGCTTGAAAGAATAAAGATTAAGAAAGAGATACCAAAATTAAGGTTTAATAAAAAATTTCTTTTTTATCCCCTTATCATAGCAGTTCTGGTTATGGTATACTTATATATTTTTTCCGATACAGCTCAATGGAAAATCGTAATTAAGTCGGGCACACCGCAATTAAACAATCAAATTATTACTGATAATACTAATATTAATATCGGAGATAAAGTACAAACCAATGATATTTCTAAAGCAACATTAGAACTGCCTAATGTTGGAACGATAGTAGTGCTTGAAAACACAATATTAGAAAGACTTAATGAAAGATATTCCGCAAAATTAATTGGCGGTAAAATAATAATAAATACAGATGGCGCTAAGGAATTTTTGCGTATCAAAACTTCTCAGGCAGTTATTAATGAGTTCAATCTCGGTTCAAATTACATTTTAGAATCAGATGGGGACGGTTATTCGAAGATAGAATTAATAGATGGTTGGCTTCAGGTCATTTTCCGTGAATATGAATTTACATTTCCCTACGAGTATAATTTAAAAATATTTAAAGGTGCCGGAGCATGTCTTCCATTTCATACATCTTCTTCCTTTGAATTTATTAGTCTACTGGAACAATACATGTTCGGTAGAAAGAGCGACATAACTTTAGATAAGGTAATTGAATCGTCTTCAGCAGAAGATGCAATAACATTATGGAATCTTTTTCACATAGTGGAGCCAGGACAACGGCGAGTAGTATATGATAAACTTTATGAATTATTTCCGCATTCGGATGAAATAGATCGAGAGGATATATTAAACCTTGATGAAAACATGCTGTATGTTTGGCTTGAAAAAATTAGATGGCAGATGTAAAATTTATAGCGATGTGCTTCTCAAAAATAGCTGATTGATAAACCATTAATTTTAAGTATAGATATTAAATCTCTCAGAAGTCACAGCAAATTATTTTTTTCTTTTAGGTCGATAAATATGTGTACTCTGCCCGAAAAAAACTTCAGCCGCTTCCATTATAGTCTCGGATAAGGTTGGATGTGGATGAATTGTTAACTTTAAATCAGTTAAGTTAGCAGCCATCTCTATAGCTAAAACACCTTCCGCAATAAGCTCCCCAGCACCCGGTCCGCAGATCCCAAAACCAAGTATTCTGTCAGTTCCCGGCTCGGAAAGAATTTTTGTTACACCGTCAAACCTATCCAAAGTAGTTGCTCTGCCCGATGCAGCCCATGGAAATTTTGAGATATTAACTTTAATATTTTGTTCTTTCGCTTTAGATTCTGTTAATCCGGCCCATGCAATTTCAGGATCGGTAAATACAACAGCCGGAATTGCTTTTGGTTCGAATGCAACATTTTCGCCTGCTATTACTTCAACAGCAACCCTGCCTTCGTGCGAAGCTTTATGCGCTAACATTGGCTCTCCGACGATATCGCCGATAGCAAATATATTTGGATCATCCGTTCTTAACTGCTCATTCACATTTATCCAACCTCTATCGTTAACCTGTACTTTTGTATTCTCCAGTCCCAAACCGGACGTATCCGGTTTTCTTCCGATAGACATTAATACATAATCATAAACCTTATCATTTATTTTTCCTTCATTATCTTCTATTCTTACTTTTATACCATTCTCGACTTCCTTCATCTCTACAACTTTAGATTTGAGCATCACTTCTTCAAAACTACTTTTAATTCTCTTTGCAAGATGTGAAACAAGATCTCTATCAGCACCTGGCAAAAGTCCGTCAAGCATTTCGACAACAGAAACTTTACTGCCAAGAGCATTGTACACCGAGCCAAGTTCCAGTCCAATATATCCGCCGCCTATTACTAACAAACTTTTTGGAATTGCCGGAAGATCAAGTGCAGTTTTTGAGTTAAGAAACCTTTCACTTTTAATTTCTAATGAAGGTATTGTTGTTATGCGCGAACCTGTTGCAATAATTGATTTATCAAATTTTAATTCCTTTGTTTCGCCTTCCGTTTTTTCAATACTAACAGTGGATGAGTTTATAAAACTTGCTCTACCCTGAATGAAATTTATTTTTCTTTGTTTTGAAAGCACGCCGAGTCCGCCGGTTAGTTTGTTTACCACATCGTTTTTCCAACTTCTTAACTTTTCAAGATCAATTTTAGGTTTGGAAAATTCCACACCTAAGTTTTTGGCTTCTTCGGCTTCACTAATTAATTTTGCAACGTGCAGTAATGCTTTGGATGGAATACATCCTCTGAACAAGCAAACACCACCGGGATTTTTTTCAAGATCAACAAGTGTTACATTCATTCCCAAATCAGCAGCGAGGAAGGCTGCAGCATATCCGCCGGGTCCTCCGCCAATTACGACTAAGTTTGTACTCAATGTAGTTCTCCTGTCTGAATTTTAATTTCATTCTTAATCCTACACTTAATGTTAATCTTATCTTCTATAAACTAAGACGATTCTTAAAATGAATAAGAGTAAGAAGATTATTTAACCATCAATTAATAACTTTAGTGGATTTTCCAGTGCTTCAATAACCCATCTTAAGAATCTTACTGCATCTGCACCATCAATAATTCTATGATCGTAGGATAGAGATAATGGAAGCAACAATCTCGATTCGAAGACACCGTAGCCATTGTAAACCGGTTCATAGCTCCCACGCGATACACCAAGGATTGCAACTTCAGGTGAATTAACAACAGGAGTGAAAGCTGTTCCCCCAATTCCACCAAGGTTAGTTATAGTAAAACATCCACCCTGTAATTCTTCCAGAGATATTTTTTTATCGCGCGACTTTTGTGCTAGTTCTCCCATTTCTGTGGAAAGCTGGTTTATATTTTTCTTATCCACATCCTTAATAACCGGAACCATCAATCCGCGCTCTGTATCAACAGCAATACCAATGTTAAAGTATTTTTTATAGATTATCTCCTTAGTTTCCATATCGATACTGCTGTTAAATTGCGGAAAATTCTTTAACGCTGCAGCAATTATCTTTAACAATATTGCAGTAACAGTTAGCTTACTTTTACCATCACTTATTTTAGCATTGTAATCTTTTCTGGCTTTTTCAAGTTGTGTAATGTCTGCATTATCAAATTGCGTAACATGCGGAATGACTGCCCACGCATAACTTAAATGTTCGGCGGTTACCTTTCTTATCTTCGACATCTCAACTTTTTCAATCGCACCGTATTTTGTGAAATCAGGTAATAGTTCCTGCGTAATTCCAAAGCCCCTACCTTTTTTTCTCTCCTGGTGAAGTTTTTTTGAATGAACTTTAACATCGTCCATCGAAATCCTTCCACCTGGACCTGTGCCTTTAACTTCATTTATATCAACACCAATTTCGCGTGCAATTCTTCTAACCGAAGGAGCGGCTGGAGCAGAACCTTTAATGACCGGAGGTTGATTATCATACTCGCCGGGCTGCAGTTCACTAACTCCTTCTTTAGGCGATTCAACTTCTTTGAGTTTGTCCACTTCAACTTTTACGATGGGTTTTTCCTCAGGAGCTGGCTTTTCATTAACTGATTCTTTCTTCTCACCAGAATCATCAACTTTAACTAATGTCTTTCCTACTTTTATATTATCGCCTGTCTTGACAAGCACCTCCGTAACAACTCCTTCAACAGTTGATGGGACTTCGATAGTCGCCTTATCAGTTTCAATTTCAATTACAGATTGCTCTTTCTCTATACGATCGCCGGTTTTAACCAGAACAGCAATCACATCTGCCGATTCTATATTTTCCCCTAATTCGGGTAGTTTAAATTCTGTTGCCATTATTTTCCTATTAAAATTTCTTTTTAAGCTTATTATGAATAAAGAGGATTAAGTTTATCAGGATTTATCCCTAATTCTTTTTTTGCTTTATCTAAGGTTATATTTTTAATTTTTCCTTCTTTAGCCAATTCACCTAATGCTGCAAAAACAATATGTTTTGCATCAACTTCAAAAAAGTCTCGTAATGCTTCTCTCGAAGCACTTCTGCCGAAGCCGTCTGTTCCCAACGAGGCAAGAGGTTTCGGAAGCCACTTTGCAATTGTATCGGGCAATGCTTTTATATAATCCGATGCGGCGACAAAAACGCCATCGTTGTTTTTAAATAGTGTGGTTATGTAAGTTTCTTTTTGTTTCTTGGTTGGATTAAGCATATTCCATCTTTCAACATCAAGTGCATCTCTTCTAACTTCTTTATAACTGGTTACGCTCCAAACATCCGCAGCAACCCGGTAATCCTGTTCAAGAATTTCCTGTGCTTTAAGCACCTCATTCATTATTGTTCCGCTTCCAAAAAGGTTTGCTTTTAATTTAGCATTCTTTTTAGATGAAGATTTAAACTTATACATTCCTTTTAGAATACCATCGTTTGCACCTTTAGGCATGGGCGGCATCGGATAGTTTTCGTTCATCAGTGTTATATAATAAAATACTTTTTCCTGATCTTCATACATTCGTTTAATTCCATCACGAATAATTACGGCCAGTTCAAATGCGAATGCAGGATCGTAAGCGCAAAGATTTGGAACAGGATAGGCAAGTATATGGCTGTTTCCATCCTGATGCTGTAAACCTTCACCGTTAAGTGTTGTTCTGCCGGCAGTTCCACCAAGCATAAAGCCCTTTGCGCCAATATCCGCGGCAGCCCAAACAAGGTCGCCAACACGCTGCAATCCAAACATAGAATAATAAATAAAGAAAGGTATCATATTAATTCCATG
>JBATTD010000087.1:0-3907 GCA_049670345.1 Ignavibacteriaceae bacterium | reverse complement strand
TCTTAGCGTTGATGAAATAAGCTTTCTGATCAATTAGTTCACAATAGGTAATATTCCTGACTACCAGTTCTCTGCCCTGCTGATGGCTATCCTTCTGAAAGGAATGAATGATTCTGAAACTGCTGCATTGACTAATTCAATGCTGAACAGCGGCAAAGTTAATGATTTGTCATCCTTCAAAGGAAGAAAAATTGACAAACATTCTACGGGCGGCGTTGGAGATAAAACAATAAAAGAAAATGTTCATAAGGCATATTGTTCTGAAGAATATTTTACTTTATTGAAAACGCTTATAGACTTACCACAAGTCATTTTTATGTTTAATTGCAATTTCTAAATAGTTAGTCATATTTGTTTTTAAAATTCAAGTATCCGTGAGATTTTTAAAATATAACAACTTACTTTTCGGAAGCTTCTTTAAGTGGGGTTATTTTCTCTATATCATAATTCACCTCATGATAGATTTCATCTGGATGCTTAACTGTAAAATATTTATCATATGCTTCATGAAATAATTTTCTATCCTCTGGTGTGTCCCAATATTCTTCAAATAGTTCGTTATTTCTTGTGCTAGCTTTTATAACATCTTCCCAGTCTTTCACTTCATAAATGACAATAAAATCTTTGGTATTGTTACCCCACCAATGACGTAATACTTTATAATTTAATATATATTCATTCTTTTCAAATACATTTACATTATACAGATATGTCAGCGAGTCAAACTCTGGAACAGATACCTCATCTGGAAATTTAAATTTTGAAAAATTCATTATAACAACATTACCTTGCTCATTTTGAGCTAAAATTGTTTCACAATTAGTAAATAAAATAACGGAAAACAAAATAATAATTTTTAAGTAAGTGGTCATAAAGTCTCCAAGTAATTATTTAGAAAACAAATTACTCCTGTCAAATAATTAAATGATTAGCATAAAATATATCCTATAATACTAATAAAATATGAAGAAGAAAATGGTTCTAGTCCTAAAATGAATAAAAGCAAGGAAAGAATTAGTCCATATTATTTCTCAAATAAAATGAGCTAAGTGAGGAAAGTCTTAAGCATTCAAATAACTCCTCGAAAGTTTCAGAGATACCTAATTATTAAGTAACCAAATCTTAATAATTTCGAAATTTCACTGTAATTAATACCACTCTAATCATTAAATGATGGGAAAGGCAATATTTCACTCATAATTCGAAAGATTATTATTGGTACTGAAATTGAAACAAAATTCTAGATTTAATGGCTATTATATATGAAAACAATTTTATTATTAACATTTTCAATTTTTATTTTCTTAGGTTTTCTATTTTTCTCTGAAATTCAAAGGGGAAATGATCATAGACAGCAAAAAATTCCCATGGATCGTAATGGATTGATATACGAAGCAGGTACCGACGAATTGTACAACGGGATGATCATAGACACTATAGATGTCATAATTGAATTTCAGGTAGTTAATGGAATTAAACATGGTAGTTTTACAACTTACTTCTTATCTGGTCAACTTGAAAAAGAAGGGTATATTGAGAATAATAAAAACGTTGGGGAGTGGAAATATTATTATGATAACGGTCAGTTAGAGACGATAGGGAGCTTTAAAGAAGATCTTCCTCAAGGCCAATGGATATCTTTTTACGATAACGGTAATACTAAGACGATTGGAATTTATAAAAATGGTAAACAGAACGGAGCATGGAAATATTTCGATATTAATGGTGAGCTTATTAATATAATTTACTTTAATTATGGTAAAATATCTGGCTCAGATTCTCTTTCTTAATGCTTAATCATTCAAATTTACTTCAAGTAATGTATACTCTGTAGACGCAGTCCTAACTTCAAATTCCATCGTAGAAAAAGACGCTGTACCTTCTACTTCTAGATAATTAATTATAACCCCCAACGTATCATTCCCTATCAAATAGAATAGTTTAATATTTGTTAATGGTCTATTTGATTTATTTAACACTTCTCCCTGTATCTTGGCATACATTCGGGGAGGGAATATACTATATAAATCCAGATCTAATCCTGAAGCCATTATTGTAATTAGTCTATCCTTTACTTCAACTTCTTTAGCCGGTTTAGTATACTCAACAATTAAAATTAGAACACCGACAAACGCAATAAATAATAATATCTTCTTCAAAACTTCTAATAGTATTATCTAGATGTTCCAAATATATTTATGGATTCATCTCCATTTGGGCCTGACGATTGAATTTTAATAACCGCATTTACAGGATTAAGTGTATTCGGTTCTGAATCGAATGCAGAAAAGGAAAATTGAGTGAACGCTTCACTTTGAGTATCTGGTAGAGTAAACTCAATATCCCCTAAAAGTGTAATGCTTCCTTCTTTAACAGTAACTGAAATTGAATTCCCCTTTGCAAGAGGATTATTATTTCCATCACTTACAGTATACGAAAATATCTGACTCCCCCCATTCTGAATATCAATAAGTGTTGGAAATACTGAGATGATTGGAAATCCGGAAAGTAATCTTACTGAACTAGTATAAATCATTTCTGAGTTTTCATCGATGGTTGAAGCGATTACTTCTAAGAATCCAGGGCCATATACTTGATGATCAGGAAAAGGCTGTGAAAGCAGATTTACTGTTACTGTACCAAGTTTATTGGTAAGAGCCGATCCCTCTATAATACCGGAGGATGTAGAAAAATAAACAGAAGTATTTTGTCGTACTGGATTTGAATATTTATCTCCAACATAAGCTGTGAATGGTATTACATACCCCAATATACCATATGCAGGATAATTCAAAAACTCGGAGGCAACGTCGAAGTGATTTTGATCTGGTAACCCACCATGAATTGAAATCAAAACAGGACGAGAATTAATTGTATCATTTGCCAATTGGATAGTAGCCAATATTTGTATAACGCCAGCCATTGTACCAGAGTTCAGAGTAACAGACGCCCAACCAAATGCGTTGGTAATGGATGAATCAGGATATAAATATTCTCCCCCTCCTGGATTGGATAGAAAACTGAATTTTACTACGACCGAATTTTCTAGTGTAATCGGAATACCACTTGAATCCAAGACTTCGAATACTATTTGACACGCTTCAACTCCACCGCTTTCCTTAACCCCAATACTTTCAAGAGATTGCGAGAATAGATATATTGAAGCTGCTTGACCCGAAGATGTTGAGGAACCTCCAGTTGCTTCTAATAGTATTGCTTGAATTTCCTTTGTTGATCCTGCTATAACAAATATATTTAGTGTATCAGCTTTATATCCTTCCATTAAAATAATTAGTTGCAAATCCTTATCCTCTTCTAACGATAATTCCGCTGTAAACTTCCCCTCCAAATCTGAAGTAGTAGCTACTTGGATGGTTCCATCGGAAATTTTTATAGAAGCTGCAGCTATGGGATTACCAGTTTGCGAATCAACTATTCGTCCTGTGATGGATGTATTGTCAGGGTTCAGACCGAATTCACAGCTAACAAAGCTAAATACAAGTGTGGTAACTATAGATAAATATAGAAATTTCATTTTCATTGTAATAATCCTATTTTTTCTCTTTGTCGATCATATCAGGTTTAATTTGGTTAAGTTCAAACTCATCCTGCCTAATTTTGTCTCGAATCAGATTTTCAAACTCGCGCCTAAGTAGACTTCTCTGCAGTAGAGTTGGCAATAATTCTACACGTATAACAATAATTACTTCTTTTTTTCTAATAATGGTTTCATCACTCCCTGTTAAATACCTTATACCGAAAACCCACCATGGAAGATCTTTCAAAAATGGAATTCCATTTCGAACTGTTGTTTCTTCATTAATATACAATCCTCCTATGATTGTTTCCTCCCTATCCAACATCAGAATATCTGAAGTTGCCTGAGTTTTTTTTATTACAGTAGTGA
>JBATTD010000086.1:0-6852 GCA_049670345.1 Ignavibacteriaceae bacterium | reverse complement strand
AGTTCCCGGTCGAAAGAATTTACCATGGATTCAGAGATAAATCAATGCAGATCTCTGCATATGATTTGATAAATACCGGCTTCGGAGCTCTTCCCGATGTTGAATTTAAATTACAGGATGATAATGAATGGTTGGCCGGTCAGTATGTTTGGTCGGGTTTCGATTATCATGGCGAACCGGATCCTTTTGAAAATAGTTGGCCCGCACATAGCAGTTACTTTGGTATTGTTGATATGTGTGGATTTCCAAAGGACAGATTTTATCTTTATCAAAGTCAGTGGACAGATGATCCTATGATACATCTATTACCTCACTGGAACTGGGAAGGAAGAGAAGGTGAGGTAACTCCCGTATTTGTTTACACTAATTGTGCATCTGCAGAATTATTTGTTAATGGGATTTCAAAAGGAATTAAAAAAAATGAGCAAGGTGTTTACAGATTAAAATGGGAATATATTATTTATGAGCCGGGCTCAATAAAAGCTGTGGGGTATGATGAAGAAGGCAATGTACTGGCCCTAAAGGAAATCAAAACTGCAGGTGAACCTAAGAAAATAGAAGTATTTCCCGATCGGGATGAAATTAAAGCTGATGGTGAGGATCTTTCTTTTATAACAGTAAAGGTATCGGATGATAATGGTAACGATTGTCCAACTGCAGATAATTTAATTTCATTTAAGATAGAAGGAGAAGGAGAGATTATTGCTGTAGGTAACGGCAATCCTATCAGTCATGAAAGTTATAATGCACATCAAAGGAAGCTATTTAATGGTTTATGTTTAGTGATAGTAAAATCAACGCTTAATGCTGGTTCGATAAAACTAACTGCAACATCACCAAATTTAGTTGAGAAAAGCATCGATATTAAATCATTAAATATAAATTAATTTTAATAAAGAGGCATTGTGATGAATAAAATAACGCAGCTACTTTTTATTGTGTCTTTTTATCTAACTGGGTTATCGATTCTCAACGCTCAGTCTCCTGTAATGGAATGGCACCGTGGACTTGGTACTAACAATGAAGAACATGTCCATGAAGGAATCCAGACGAGTGATGGCGGGTATATTGCGGTTGGGCATACATGGGAAGGATCCACGGAGTTTACAGATCTGCTGGTAGTTAAATCATACAGTAACGGAATTGAGGATTGGAAGGAGATTCTTGGTACAAGCGGGCAATATGATATCGGCATCTGCGTATATGAAGTGGCTGATGGATATATTGTTGGGGGTGCATTTCATAATGTAAACCAAATTAGAGGCTTAGCAAAATTTGATCTGGAAGGGAATGTTGTTTGGGAGAAATCATATCCGAATCCGGGAAACGGATGTATACGTGGAATCGATATAACAATAGATGGAGGAATAATTGCCACAGGCTATAAGAACAGTTCTGAAGAGGGATATTTATTCATAGCAGATGACTCGGATGGATTTATTATGAAGCTTGATACAAGCGGAACTTTAATATGGGAAAAAGATATTTCTGCCACTCAAGGAACAAAAGTGCGGGAGGAAGATAATGGCGGTTTTGCGATTGCTTCTACCGATTGGTTCTGGAATGGGAACGACCATCAGGATGTAGTGCTTATTAAAACTGATAGTGAAGGGAATGAAATATATATTAATAATTATGGTGGTGAGGACTTAGATCAATGTTTCGACTTTGATTTATGTTCCGATGGCGGATATATATTTGCAGGTCATACTCTATCATATGGTGTGGAAAATTGGGATTACTATTTACTAAAAGTAAACAGCCAGGGAAATGAAGAATGGCACAAGACTTTTGGGCAGCCAAGAGGTTACGATGCACGCTATATCCATGATGAAGCTTATGGAGTCAGACAAATATCTGATGGTGGTTTTATAGTTGCCGGTGGTTCTGGAGACGAATATTCTTATTCTGCCTCCGGGCATCCTTCCGGACCTTCAGATGAGTGGAAGGCTTATCTTGTAAGAACGGATAATTCAGGTAATACATTATGGGAAGCAGTTTATCCGCCGACTAGTGTGGGGAATAATGCTGCGGAATACATAGACATAACCAAAGATGATGGTTACATTGTTTTTACGGATACTGATTCACAAACACCACCTTCACCAAATAACTTTGGGTTTATGAAAATTTCAACGGATCCGGTTACAAATGTTAATGATGATGAAAATATTGAACCACTAAACTTTATTCTAAAACAAAATTATCCCAATCCGTTTAACCCATATACAACCATACAATATTCAATTGCTGAAGGCAGCAACGTTGTAATGAAGGTATACGATATGTTGGGAGACAAGATTGATGAACTTGTAAATGAATATAAAGATCCGGGAAATTATTCTTTGCGATTTGATGCCACCAAGCTGGCAAGTGGAATATACATATGCAAGTTACAAACAGCGGACTATTCACGTTCTATTAAAATGATTTTTATCAAATAGCAATGTTAAGAATCTGCGGTAAATAACTTGAGGAATTATTGCTTTGTTTTTACTTCAGATTAAACTCTAGTTTAAATTAAAAATATCAGAATGAGGGCACTTATGTATAAAATTTTTTTTTGGCTTTTTATTCTTTTCACAACCACACTTGCTGCACAAGCTCCGGTGATGGAATGGCATAAAGGATACGGAACGGATAACGGGGAACACATTCACGAAATTATGCAAACCAACGACGGCGGCTATATTGGCATTGGTCAGACCGATGAGGGAAGAGAAAGTGGTTCCGATATTTTAGTAGTTAAGCTCGATGCAAATGGTGAATTCATGTGGCAAAGAATTATTGGAACCGATAATAAATATGATACTGGAATTTGTGTGGAGGAAGCTGATGACGGTTATGTAATAGGCGGAGGATTATTTAAAGGTAATCAGCAGAGGTATATGGCGAAGTTAGATTATGATGGTGAGTTTATATGGCAGCAATCTTATGAAAATGAACAGAATGGAATGATTAGGGGAATAGACATATTGGAAGATGGAGATATTGTTACAACTGGATACAAGAATCATAAACAGTCTGGATTTATTTTTATTGCAGATAATTGCGATGGCTTTATTATGAAGACTGATCCAAATGGAAATGTTATTTGGGAAAAACCTATATCAGCGCCGCAGGGTGCGAAGGTTAGAGAGGAAATAAATGGTGATGGCTTTGTTATTTGCACAACGATATGGATGAATGATCCTGTTAATCCAGAGGATTTTTACCTGATTAAAACAGACAGTGAAGGAAACGAATATTGGAGCAATAATTACGGTGGTGATAGCGATGAGCATTGTTATGATTTCGATTTAACAAATGATGGCGGTTACATCCTTGGGGGACATACACGGTCTCCTTCGTACGGTGTGGTTAATTGGGATTTTTTAATGATGAAGATAGATAGTGAAGGAAATGAAGAATGGCATAGAACATTTGGGCAGCCCAGAGGTTATGATCCAAATTTTATTCATGATGAAGCTTATGGTGTGCGTCAAACTCCTGATGGTGGATATGTTATTGTTGGAGGGACCGGTGATGAACATAAATATTCTGAATCCGGCAGTCCGTTTGGCGCTTCGGATATATGGAAAGTTTTCTTAGTAAAGGTCAATCCTGATGGTGAACTGGAATGGCAATCTGTTTATGGAAGTAATACCGATAATAATGCAGGGGAATATTTGGGTTTAACAAATGATGGCGGATATATAATTGGCACTGACTCGGATTCAGCAGGAAAGGAAAATTATGAACCGAATAATTTTGGATTTATGAAAATAAGTGGGAAGTAAAAATCCGAATAATAATTACAATATTTTTCGAATCAAGTCAAATATAATTGAAAGATAAATATGGCAAATAAAAAATATGTTTTACTAAGTACAATAGTTGCTGCGTTAGGAGGATTGTTATTCGGTTTTGATACGGCAGTTATATCCGGCACAACTCATTGGTTAAAAGATGTTTATGATCTTTCATCTTTCTGGCTTGGTTTTACAGTTGCGGGTGCATTAATCGGGACAATCATTGGGGCTATCTTTGTTGGTAAACCGGCCGACAAATATGGACGACGAAGTATGTTGTTTATGTTGGCAGTACTCTATTTTATTTCCGCCCTGGGAAGTGCATTAGCCTGGGATTGGTATTCATTTTTGTTTTTCAGATTTATAGGAGGATTGGGTGTAGGAGGAGCATCGGTTGTTTCGCCAATGTATATCGCGGAAATATCACCCGCTAAATATAGAGGACGACTTGTTGCAATAACTCAGTTTAATATAGTTTTAGGAATTCTACTTGCCTTCTTTTCTAACTACTTAATAGCAGGATTAAACTTAGGCGTAATCGAATGGCGCTGGATGTTCGGTGTAGAAGCTGTACCGGCTGCGGCATTTTTCTTCCTACTTTTTTTCATACCGCTAAGTCCACGATGGCTTGTAGCAGTCGGTAGGGTAAGCGAAGCGAAAATTGTGTTGGAAAAATGCGGCACAGATTCGGGCAATATTGATGAAGAAATCGGGGAGATAAAAACTTCACTTGATATTGAAAATACCAGTGGGGTGGAACCATTCTTCGACAAAAAATATTTAAAGCCGATTATGCTGGCTGTTGCCATCGCAATGTTTAACCAGCTTTCGGGTATAAACGCCCTGATGTATTATGCACCGCACATATTTAAAATGGCCGGAGCCGAAGCTGGTTCGGCATTGTTGCAAACAGTTGCTGTGGGTGGTACAAACCTGCTCTTAACTATGGCAGCTTTATTGGTGATAGATCATTTTGGAAGAAAAAAATTAATGCTCGTCGGTTCTATTGGATACATAATTAGTCTTGGAGCAACAGCCTGGGCTTTCTATACCTACGGTACAGAATTTAATGAGACTGGAAGTTTTATTGTACTTGCCAGCTTGATTTTATTCATCGCTTCACATGCATTCGGACAGGGTGCGGTTATCTGGGTTTTCATCAGCGAAATATTCCCTAACCGTGTTCGTGCAAGGGGACAGGCACTAGGTAGTTTCACCCATTGGTTTATGGCAGCTGCTATATCATGGACTTTCCCGATGATAGCAGAAATATCTGGCGGACATACTTTCGCGTTTTACACGGTATGCATGATTGGTCAATTATTCTGGGTATTAAAAGTAATGCCTGAAACAAAAGGAATTTCGCTTGAACAGATTCAGAAAAAATTTGGTATTGAATAGAGAAGTGAAACATTTATTATTCAACAACTTTTAGGGATAAATGAAAAATGAAGATCAGTTTGTTTTTTATGTTATTAATCCTAATTGCAGCTTCGATATCTGCACAGACAGATTCCAGCACAATCGTTATTGAAAACTTCAATTCGGATTCATTCAGTGAATGGAAAGTTGAGGGGAATGCCTTCGGTAAAGGGCTTTCCGGCTCGGGAGATACACACAGAATGGTCGGTTTTGTCGGCAGTGGGTATGCTTGCAGCGCGGGAAGCGGTGAGGAAACAGGAACAGGTACGCTTACATCGCCACCGTTTAAAATTGAGAGAAACACTATACATTTTTTGATTGGATCGTTCGAGATCTTTTTTCTCCCGGGGCATAAGGAATTCGCCGGGCTTCTTTCGATACAGCTGCTTATTGATAATATGGTTGTGCGTGAAGAAATTCCTTCGGAATTTCACGCTCTGTTCCACCGGGCCTGGGACGTTTCTGATCTTAAAGGAAAAATCGCGCAAATTAGGATTGTTGATAAGGATGAAAGAGAATGGGGGCATATAGATATTGATGAGATTGTCCAGAGTGATATTCCTGCTGGTGGATTACCGATTGAACGTACAATAACAGTTAACAAACCAAAACTTAATTTACCCGTGAAAGAAGGGAATCGGAGGTGTTACCTGGAATTGTATGTTGATGGCAGCCAAGTTCGTGCAATTGACGTTGAACTTGCGGAGGATGAGATTGATTACTGGGTAGTTACCGACCTGTCCCAATGGCTTGGAAAAGAAGTACAAGTTCGTATAAAACTATTTCCGGGTATTAGATCTGATTTTCTTGACAGAATTTCTGTGGAGAATGAAATACTTGATTCGGATAATCTTTATAATGAACCACTCCGTTCCCAATTTCACTTCTCATCAAAACGCGGATGGATAAATGATCCCAATGGTCTTGTTTACTACGATGGGGAATATCATCTTTTTTATCAGCATAATCCATTTGGATGGGATCATAGTCGAAATGATTATAACAAGACGTGGGGACACGCGGTCAGCTCCGACATATTAAACTGGACTGAACTACCTGGAGCGGTTCACCCGGATCATCTTGGTTCCATATACTCCGGCTCGGCTGTTGTAGACAACAATAACTCAACAGGATTTCAGACAGGAAATGAAAAACCAATAGTATGTGTATTCACATCGGCGGGCGGAAGAACCCCCTGGTCGATAGACAAAAAGTTTACACAATCCTTATCTTACAGCAACGACAGGGGGCGGACATTCAGCAAGTATGATGGAAACCCGGTACTGGAGAACCTCGACTATATTAATCGTGATCCTAAAGTAATATGGCACAAACCCAGCGGGCAATGGGTGATAGTACTGCATTTTGATGAACGCGCGATGGCGTTTTTCACATCGAAAGACCTGAAGAAATGGGAATTTCAGAGTGAATTCGAAACCAATGCTCTGGTTGACTGTCCTGAATTCTTTCAACTGCCGCTCGATGGAAATAAGAACAACAAGAAATGGATACTGTACGGCGGGTTGGGTAATTATATAATTGGCGAGTTCAATGGAAAGGAATTCGTTCCCGAGACACAAGAAATACAATACAGTTATGGCGACTATTTTTATGCATCTCAAACTTTCAACAATATTCC
>JBATTD010000085.1:0-8352 GCA_049670345.1 Ignavibacteriaceae bacterium | reverse complement strand
CTAAATTCCCATTCCTCATTCAGCTTATAACCCCCTTCAAGTGCCACCAAAACTCTGTTATCGGTTATTCTGCTTCGCTGTATTCCATCAAGATCCAGATATTTGCAGCTAAAAAGTGAAAGACTTGCCAGACCATAAAAGTTATCAGACATCTTTTTCTGAATCATTAACTCTATGCCATTTGAATTGCCATGGCTTCCATTCACTAAATTTGTATGATCTCCATAAAATAAATTGTTAATCGGCTCATCCAATAAATAAAGTCCAGGCAGGTTAGCATCAAAAAGTAAATCCCTGTAGTCTTTATAATAATATTCGATCGAGAATTTAATATCCTCAGATAAAAGGTAATTTAAACCAAGAACATAATGATATGTTGTAGGCATATGAACATTCTTAAAACTTTCATTTTGTACCAGGAAGTAAGAAGGCAAGTACTGATTGTAAATACCAACCGAGCCCGAAAGCGATAGTTTTTCATTCACTAATAATGAGGCTGAAAAGCGCGGCGAAAGGTTCAGATCTTTGTTATATTCAAAATAATCAATTCTTAATCCGGGAGTTAACTTTAATTGGGGGAAAGGTGTCCATTCATAACTAACAAATCCACCCAGCTTTAATCCTGTTAATTTTGTATCGATGAACAAATCAGGTTTGTAATTTCCATACAAATCAAAACCGCTTGCAACAAAGTCGTCATGATCATTTGTGAAAAGTGATGATTCAATTCCAAATTCCACATTGTGTTCAGGATTGATCTTAAAGAAATTTGTATTTCTAATTTGAATAATATGCCCAGTATTATTGTAGTCTATTCTCTCTTCATCTGTAGCCGTAGTAAAAAAATTAGTGTGGTTTTTATTATATATATGTGAAAGTGTAGTATTCGAAAAACCTTTTTCACTCCATAAATATTTCCAGGAAAGCCCAATAATGTTTTGTTCAACATTAAAATTTCCATACCAGTTCCAGTAATTTGCAATAGAATAATCTTTTGGCGTCAGCCAGTCATTGTAGGAATAAATATCGATAAAACTAATTTGATGCTTGGAAGACAAATTATAAACAAGTTTAACGTGAAGATCATAAAACCAGCTTGGCTGCTCTTCCTTATCAAGTAGACGAGCCATAAATTGAATACTTCCATATCTCGATGAAACCATCCAGGAGCCCTGTCCGCCATTAATTGGTCCCTCAAGCTGTCCCGAAATCCCAATAAAACTCAGATCAAGTTGTCCATCAATTTCCTCCCTGTTCCCTTCCCTGTATTTAATATTCATTACAGATGAAAGTCTATCACCATAGTGGGAAGAAAATCCACCTGAATATACATCAATGTCCCTAACATAGTCTAGATTCAGCAGCGAGAAGGCTCCGCCGGTTGTACCTGGAAACGGAAAGTGATGAATATTCGGTATCTGGATATCATCAACGTAAAAACCGTTTTCAATAGTGCTTCCTCCCCTGGCAATCAGGTGATTTCCTTCATTCTCGTTAGAAAGACTCGGCAGGCCATTAACGATCCTTGTAACATCCCCACTGATAGTGGCAGCACGACGTATCTCTTCAGCAGAATAATTAGTGGAACTTACCGGCTGTGCATTTACCTGTGGAAAATAATTATCTTCAATAATAACCTGTTCTCCGGGTATGGAAGCCTCTTCAAGTTCAGCATCGAGAAACCTGATCCGCTCCGATTTTACAATAACATCAGGTACATAAATTGTTTTGTAACCGATGTAACTAATTCTAACAGTATAATTTCCAACCGGGAGATTTTCCATAGTAAATTTACCGATAGTATCCGTAGCAGCCCCAAGAAGAAAACCATCCAGCAGCACATTTGCACCTATCAGTGGTCTCTTGTTTTTACTGCTAGTTACCGTACCATATATCCGGCCTTTAAGATTTTTATCAACATCTGCCGGAACTATAAGAACCTGGTTACCTGAAGAAACCCTTAACTCTGTCTTCGTAATATCAAGCACATACCGCAGTACATCAACGACTCTTTCATTTTCCATATTAACTGAAACCACCTGCTCAACAGGGATGCGGTTCCTGTTATAATTCAATTGGATATCACCCTTATCGGCAATAACATAGAGTACGGTTTCAAATGTTACGTCGTTAAGGATTAGTGAAATTTTTTGTAATAACATATCGGGGAGATCGGAGTCATCTATTTTTTCCTGTGGAAAGGAGTAATGGCCCGTAAGAATCAAAAAAGCCATCGGACAGATAAAAATCGTTACAACTTTCTTGCGCATTATATAAATACCTACATCAACATAATCAAAAATAGGTATTCAAATTATTGAGTGCAATTGCAAATATTAGACTATCAATTTTATACGGTTCAGCACACAGTTTTATATTTTATGCGGTTAAATTGAATTAGACAAATTATACTTTTGCGAATAAACCACTTTAAATTTAATTGTATCGTATAAACTATTTTTTGTTCTTTACATAAATTAATTTAAATCTCCCCTTTGTACTTTCACGTTGTTCAATTTCAAATTTGTTAATTGAATTAATCAATGGTGTCAACTTTTGGAAGCCATAGTTTCTGGAATCAAAATTTGGCTGCTTTTTCTGTAAAAGATTTCCAACATCCCCTAGAAACGCCCAACCATCATCATCCGCCAAATCGGATATTGTAGCAGAAATCAGTTTAATCACCTTTGGAG
Organism: Ignavibacteriaceae bacterium; assembly: GCA_049670345.1. Lineage (GTDB taxonomy): Bacteria > Bacteroidota > Ignavibacteria > Ignavibacteriales > Ignavibacteriaceae > BMS3ABIN03. Next base: position 5,659 of record JBATTD010000085.1, on the reverse strand, counting down.
TGATTTTATCGATGTTGTCCTTTTGTAAAGATTTACTCTCAGCAAGCTCAGTTTCACTCCCCTCAGACTGATATTTAAGAATTTCAATATAAATGAATTTATCACAAGCAACGATAAATGATTCCGGTGTTTTCTTCTCACCTATTCCAAATACCTGCATACCGGCTTCCCGGAGTCGTGTGGCTAAACGGGTAAAATCACTATCGCTGGAAACCAGGCAAAAACCATTTACCTTTTCTGAATATAGAATATCCATTGCATCAATAATCATTGCCGAATCAGTTGCATTTTTTCCTTTTGTATATCCATATTGCTGAATTGGTGTTATAGCATTATCCAGCAGGATATTCTTCCACTTTGATAGATGCGGCTTTGTCCAATCTCCATAAATTCTTTTTATGGTAGGATTGCCATACTTAGCTATTTCTTCCATCATTTCTTTCACATAAGCGGAAGGTATATTATCACCGTCTATTAATACTGCAAGTTTTAAATCCATATAATCCACCTAACATTCGTTATTAAACAATACAACAAAAATAATCATAGAAGTATTCAAAAAATAATTTTAAACTTTTTCAAAAATCATATTTTATAATCTCGAAAATTCAATTAATGAGTTATAATCGTTTCTATCAGCATCTCTCAATGCTGCCAGATATTTTGTTCTTGCTTCACTTTGTTTGGTAAGACTAACACTGCCCCACGTAAAATATGGTCTGCCAAATCCTTCAGTAACAAGTACATCTGCTATTAAGCGTGAATGTCTTCCATTACCATTTGCAAAAGGATGAATATGCACCATACGATGACTTAATCGTACGGCTATTTCATCTTCGGAAAATACATTTTGTTCTATCCAGTAATTACAATCATCAAGAAGATTTTTTAATTCTGTTCCTATCATAAATTTATCAACGCCAATGTTCTTGTTTGTATTTCTGAATTCACCAGCCCACTTCCAGATATCGCCAAACATTCTTTTATGCAGATCTTTCACAAACTTTTCTGTTAGGATTTTATTAATAGTTAACTTTCTTGCTAAAAGCCATTCAATAGCTTTTTCAACATCAAGCTGTTCAAATTCATCCAGCTCACCACGGGTAGTTATTGAAGGAATAAGCAACCCTTCCTTTTCATCTTCATCGAGAGGAGTCTGCCCTTCAGAATAATCAAGATCTAATCCCATAAATACTTCGGCAATTCTTGCTTAATTTTTTCTGCCTTATCTTTAATAGCTTTTTTTATTCTCTCCTCAGAATTCTCCTGATCTTCAAGTTTCATTGTGTGAGAGGTTCGCATAACTATTTGCTTTGCAATCTCAATTGCTCTAAGTTCAATCATCTTTTCCAGGGAGCCGTCTCTAGGGACAAATCCATATACTAAATCCAAGTTCAGTGCATTTCCAACTTCAGATAATTTTTTTAGAGTTATATTTTGGTCTGATTCTCGTTCTTCTATCTCTTTTACCGTAGGAGAAGACTTCTTTAATATTTTAGCAAACTGAACTAATGAAATATTTAATGCTGTACGAACAGCTTTTATCCATCCACCTGCAGGAATACCATCCTTTTCAATTTGAGCAAATTTTGTTAGTTTTTTATCAAGCTGCTCAATTAGTAATTTTCTATTTTCATTTTTCATTAGGTTATATCCTTATTTATACACACTAAATATAAGGTTATAACCTAATATATGCAACATTAAAATTAGGATATAACCTAATACATTTGATAAGAACATACTTAAATTTCAGCCACAATTTCCTCAAATTTCGCTTATTTAAACATTATCTCGTCATCTAAATCAATTTCTAATTATTAATCAGTGTAATTGTTCATCAAAACTATACAAACTTTTGGTTCAAACTATTTAGAGAGTTTATCACCGAATCTTAAGTGTAAAAAAAGGAGAGCCAGTTCGAATATAAAAAGCTGATGGGTATGTAATCCATTACAACCATCAATTTACTACTGTCTGAAATGATTTTTTATGGGTAGTAGAATTTCTATCTTTCTGAAACATTAATTGATTGTATTTCTGCTCTCCACAGCTCTCGATGCTTCTAATCTCGTTGTTTGTAAGATCAATAATAAATTTAGCCTGCTTATGAAAATGTATAAACATTGCAGACAGATTAACAGCCGCTTCAATTGCCTTTGGATTTTTGGAGATAACTGTCAAAAGTGTTTTCCAATAGAACCATCCGGTTGTTTTATTAAATCCCGCTTTTAAACAAACCTTTAATAATGCCTTTATGGATTTCAACATTCTCAAAATACTTGGGCTATACTTATTAGCCGGTTTTAAATTAAGACTAGTCTGCGTTACTCTTTCATAATAGCGTTCCGGATTATATATGTATTTTATAACCTTAATATAGTCCTTCAAAACATCTAACCTTGGTCTTGAAGTTGTAAAGTTTAACCCACTTGTCATTTGATCTAGTTGAGTATCGGTATCCCTTATTGTTGAATCGTTTTCAAACAACCTTCCTTCTCTTTTCAAACGTCTTGTTAATTGTGTTTCCGGTAATGCGTATAGTTTTCCAACCATCGCCATACATATCCCTGAATCTTGAATACATTGAATCATCTTTTCGGCGGTATGGTCAGTTTCATTATCAAAACCAATAATGAAACCTCCGTTAACAATCATACCATAAGAATAGATTTTATTTACTGCTTTTACAATAGGTGTGTTTATATTGATTCTCTTGTTTGTAAATTTTAATATTTCATCTTCAGGTGTTTCAATACCTAAGAAAACGTATCTAAAATCCACATCCTTCATCATTTGTAACAGATCATCATCACTTGCAAGATTTATTGAAGATTCTGTCGAAAAATAAAAAGGATATTTATTTGCTTGAGACCATTCCCTGATAGCAGGCAAGACTTTTCTAACATTCTTTTTGTTTCCAATAAAATTATCGTCAACGAAATCAATATGTCCCCTATGGCCAAGATCATAAAGAGTTTGGAGTTCTTTAATTACTTGCTCCTGAGTTTTCGTTCGTGATTTCCTTCCATATAGTTCAATAATATCACAAAACTCACAATTAAATGGACAGCCGCGAGAATACTGTATCCCAACCTGAATGTAATCCTGAAATCTTATTAAATCAAACCTGGGAACTACCGCTTTAGTCATATCTGCCCTGTCATCTGACTTGTATTCACCGCTCTTGCAGCCTATTTCCAAATCTTGGATGAACATGGGAATAGTAACCTCACCCTCACCTTGTACAAGGTAATCTGCAGACTGATACAAATTCGGTTGTGATGACGGGTCTGGACCACCGACAACAACAGAGCAACCATACTGATGCGCTTTATCGATGATAGAAATCATACTTTGCTGCTGAGGCAGCATACCGCCAATACAAACAATATCTGCCCACTCAAAATGTTTAACCAAAAGAGGTTCTACATTTGCATCAACCAATTTAAACTTCCACTGCTGTGGGAGCAACGCTGCTACTGTTAATAGACCTAAGGGTGCAGCAGGATATTTTGCACCAGTTATTTTACATACATCAACGTAATTCCAAAAACCATATTCTGAAAATTCTGACTGTACTATAAGACACTTGGTTCCTTTTTCCAATAAATTTTTCATATTTAATCTTTCATAGACCAATATAACAAATTTCAATCCGCCATGCCGGAAAAGGCCAGGACTACATTACTGATTCAATCTTTTGTTACATAACCTGGGCTTATACTACTTTATAGTCGTTATATAAACCGTTAATTAAATAGTAATATTCTAACTTTTTATTAATTCATCTCCGGCTTCGCTTTTTCACCCAGTATCCCAGCATTCCCCAGTTAGTATTGTTGTCAACAGAAAAGGGGTAACATATTGTCAACTCAAAATTAGCATAAACATTACTTATACTCAATTGTTATTTGTTTTAATAGTTATCTGATTTCATTATGTTATCCTGAACTTGATTCAGGATCCTTTTTTTTCGATGCGATTCTGAAATAAATTCAGAATGACAATTTCAATTCATTAATTAAATGTGAATTAGGGCACAATCACTGTCTGAATGGCTTTAATCATCTTTTATAATTAATTGCTTTATCATAAGTTACAGCCTCGACTCAATATTTTTTTAATTTCAAATCAACAGGAATTATGGATACAAAAAGTAAATCAAAAGTTACAATAGGACACGTATTTAAAACTATAATCTGGCCAAGGAAAAATATTCTGCTTGTCGGATTGGTATTGATTATCATAAGCAGGCTAGCCAGTCTCGTGTTACCGGGCGCAAGTAAATACCTAATGGATGACGTAATTGCAGATGGCAACATAGAGATGTTAAAGATATTATTAATAGTTGTTGGCGCTTCTATCATTGTACAGGCAATAACTTCCTTTCTATTAACAAAATTATTAAGTGTGGAAGCACAGCGTTTAATAGCTATACTAAGAGCAAAGGTACAAAAGCAAATTCTTAAGCTGCCAATAAGATTTTTTGATAATAATAAATCCGGTGCACTTGTATCAAGAATAATGAGCGACGTTGAAGGTGTAAGGAATCTTGTAGGAACCGGACTTGTTCAATTATTCGGTGGAATTCTCACTGCTGTAATTTCATTATTCCTGCTTATAAATATTAGCCCTATGATGACTGTATACGTTCTTGTACCAGTTTCAATATTTGGTTTTATATCACTAAAAGCATTCGGTTATATCCGACCAATATTCAGGGAACGCAGAGTTATTAATGCAGAGGTAACCGGAAGACTTACCGAAACACTGAGCGGTGTAAGAGTAATAAAAGGTTTCAATGCAGAACAACAGGAAGTAAAAACTTTTGAAGCCGGTGTTGACAGGTTATTTCAGAATGTTAAGAAAAGCCTCACTTCCACCAGTCTTGTTACCAGTTCTGCAACATTCCTTTTGGGTATTGCATCAACCGGTATTATGGGCATCGGCGGATATATGATAGTAAACGGACAGCTAACGATCGGTGAATTTTTATCCTTCACTTTATATCTCGGTTTTATGATAGCCCCGATTATTCAGATGAGCAATATTGGAAGCCAGTTAACAGAAGCTTTAGCAGGACTTGACAGAACGGAAGAAATTATGAACATGAGTCCTGAAGATGACGGCACAATCAGAAATATTGAACTTGAAAAGTTAAACGGCGAGATTATTTTTGATAATGTTTCTTTTGCGTATGATGAAGGAAAGAATGTACTTAAGGATATTAGCTTCACTGCTCAGCCGGGAACAGTAACTGCTTTGGTTGGAACGTCGGGATCCGGCAAGACTACAATTGCGGGCATTGCTGCTTCATTTCTCACCCCGGAAATCGGTAAAGTTACAATAGATGGAATTGATATGTCTAAGGTTACACTTAATAGTTACCGGAGTAATCTGGGTGTAGTGCTGCAGGATGATTTTTTGTTTGAAGGCACGATAAAAGAAAATATATTATTCCCCCGCCCCGATGCATCGGAAGACAGATTGTTAAATGCAGTAAAAGCGGCCCACGTTCACGAGTTCACAGACAGGCTGGAAGACGGACTTGATACACTTATCGGTGAAAGAGGTGTTAAGTTATCGGGAGGACAAAGACAAAGAGTTGCAATTGCAAGAGCACTACTGGCTGATCCTAAAATTCTCATTCTCGATG
>JBATTD010000084.1:0-2922 GCA_049670345.1 Ignavibacteriaceae bacterium | reverse complement strand
GAAGATGATATAGGTAATGTGAAGGAATTATGAATTACAGAATAAGAAAAGGCGGTCGATGAAAACCGCCTTCCATTGCTTACAATTTTTTCAAAATATTACGTCAGCGCCGTTATTATCAAGGGCTTTTATAATTCCACTTACTGCAGAAGATGAGCTTGAAGAAATCCAGTATTTTGAATTACTGTAAACCACCCCATAGCCAGAATTCCAATAAGCTCCAGTCGGTAAATTTATTGTTTCAAGTAATGTTTGTGAATAACTAAGCGTAAATAAAAGAATTGTAACGATTGTAACAAATGTTTTCATAGTTCACCCTCCGGTAAAGTGTTCTAAAAATATTAACTGCGCGGGTGCTTAGCAGTCCAACTTTTTATGTAATCAGCAATAGCTGATGTGGAAGCACCAGGTGTAAATATTTCACCCACACCAAGTTTTTCAAGTTCTTTAATATCTTCTTTGGGAATTATACCACCACCTGTCAACAGAACATCATCAATACCCTTCTCATCCATCAGCTTTTTAATTTTTGGGAAGATGGTCATGTGCGCGCCGGATAAAATACTAATCCCAATTACATCTACATCTTCCTGTAAAGCGGCTTCAACAATCATTTCAGGAGTTTGCCTCAGCCCGGTGTAAATTACTTCCATACCAGCATCACGCAATGCAGCTGCAATAACCTTCGCACCCCTATCGTGCCCATCTAATCCTGCTTTTGCGACTAGTACTCTAATTTTATTGCCCTTCATAAATATCCTTATACTTAGAAATTACTGAACGGATTTGATCGGCATATTCTTTCAGTGCCCCCGTGCCATAATTTTTAACCCTTGGTTTGAAAGTAAAGTCTTCATTGAAACGTGGAATTATATGAAAGTGGAAATGGTAAACTGTTTGCCCTGCAGAATCACCATTGTTAGTAATCACATTGAAGCCATCTGCCTTAACACTTCTCTTAACTGCACCGGCAATAAATTGCGTAGCCTTTACTATGTTTGCTAATTCATTTGAGGGTACGGTTAAAAAATTATCGTAGTGTTTTTTGGGTACAACAAGAGTGTGCCCGTAATTAATCGGTTGGATATCGAGGAATGCAACAATACTGTCATCCTCGAATAATATTTCGGCTTCAGATTTTTTTTCAACAATGTTACAGAAAATACATTCCATAGTTTAAAAATAATGTTAAAAAATCATTTAGGCAAAGTATTTAGGCATTTTCTAATTTATAAATATGATTTAATTATAAGTTAAGTAAATACTTTCCCCTTTTTGCAAAGACACCGAATAATCCGCCAGAGTGCAAAAATATTACTTTATTCCCTTTACCTTTACTTAAAAAATTATCGTAGTAAGCAGCAAACGCTTTTCCTGTATAGGTTGGGTCTAACAAAATTCCTGTTTCTTTCGCTAAGCTTGTAATTAATTTTACTTTATTATTACTAATGTTTTTATAACCTTCTCTAGAATAACCATCAATGATAACAAGGATTGATTCATCTATAGTGCAATTAAGATTATATTCTTCTATAACACCTTCAGCAAGAAACATTATTTTCTTCCATAATTCTTCTTTTGAATAAAGTACATTAACAGCAAATATTTTAAGCTTTAATTTATTTAAAGCCGCACCCACAAGCATTCCTGCTGCAGTGCCACCTGAACCGGCTGCCGAAAGTATTCCATTTATTTTCCTTAAATCAACCTGCTCGATCAATTCATTAATAAATGAAATGTATCCCCAGATTCCCAAAACTGTTGAACCACCTTCCGGAATAACATAAACTCTCTTTCCTTTATTAACTAAACTTGCACTTTCTTCCCCCATTATTTCATTCACGCTATTATAATTTTTCTTGTTTAGAAAGGATATTTCAGCGCCGTACATTTTATGCAAAAATAAATTTCCTTCGGTGTTTTTTGAATCATCACCCCAAAGAAATAATTTAGTTTTAATACCAACTCTTGCCGCAGCCGAAACAGTAGCTCTGCAATGATTAGACTGTTCACCTCCGCAGGTAAATATTATATCCGCTCTCCTATTCTTTGCACGGTAAAGAAGATATTCAAGCTTTCTAATTTTGTTCCCTGAAAAATCGAGACCTGTGTAATCATCCCGTTTTATTAAAAATTTTTTATTTCTGAATTTCAATTGTTCTAATGGTGTAGGAATATGTGCTAAATTAATTTTGCTTGGTACATTCATTTTTCTTTCTTTCCTTGCAGCCAATTATAATAAGCTCTTGCACGCTTTAAATCTTTTGGCGTATCAACACCAATGCTTTCAATATCTGTAACTACAACTTTAATTTTATATCCATTTTCCAACATTCTTAACTGTTCAAGCTTTTCTGCTTTTTCAAGATCGGTTGGATTCATATTGGTAAATTTTAGAAGAGACTCTCTGCGGTAAACATACAAGCCAATATGTTTATAATATTCGGTTTTTTCAATTGCAATCTCCTTAGTCGCCGCATCTCTTACAAAAGGAATTACCGCCCGCGAAAAGTACATTGCATAATTGTTATAATCGAAAACCACTTTAACAACCTCAGGAGAATTCAACTCCTTAACATTTTCGATTCTTTTTACAAGTGTGGCTACGTTTACACTTTTATCAAAAAGAAGCGGTTCGATTGCCTGATCAATCATTTTGCCGCTAATAAATGGTTCATCTCCCTGTATATTTACAATTATTTTTGCCTCATCAATATTGTTTAGAACGTGTGCAATTCTATCAGAACCGGTTTCAAATTCTTTAGCAGTTAGAACAACCTCGGCACCAAATCCGCGGCAAACCTCTTCTACTTTTTTATCATCTACTGCAATAATAATTTTTTTTATGAGTTTTGATTTGGATGCGCTTTCATAAGTGTGCTGAATTAGGGGCTTCCCGCCTATATCGGCAAGTGGTTTACC
>JBATTD010000083.1:0-1673 GCA_049670345.1 Ignavibacteriaceae bacterium | reverse complement strand
CTTAAATTCGATAAAAAATCTATTAAGGCAGTAACACTCATTGGAATACCATCTGCTTTTCTACTTCACGGATACGTTGGGTTTATATTTGGTTCAATAAAAGCAAACCCATGGTGGTCAAGTGTTCTAATGCCGATTGTATTCCTTTTCTCAGCCATCGTATCGGGCATTGCATTGGTTCTGCTTATTTATATGGTTATAACACCATTACGCAAAAAAGAAATAGACATGAAGTGCCTGGATAAGTTAGCCAGTTATTTATTCTACGTTATGATAGTTGACTTCTCTTTAGAAATTCTCGATTTCATCCATCGAAGCTATGAAGCTGAAGAATCTATTAAAATAATTGCCGAGTTGGTCTCTGGAAAATTATTCGTAAGTCTTATTGTTATCCAATTGCTTATAGGAATGATAGTACCGCTTGGTTCAATTGCTGCAGTTAAATTTTTTAAGCTACCAGCTGAGTTGAGAAAATCAATTTACTTTGTTTCTGCAATATTAGTTCAAGTAGGAATTTTTACAACCAGATGGAATGTTGTTGTTGGCGGACAGTTATTTTCAAAAAGTTTTAGGGGTTTAACTGCTTACAAAATGACTTTTTTCGGTCTCGAAGGCTTACTTACATCAATTGGTCTGTTACTTTTACCAATTCTTATATTATATATTCTTTTCAAAATACTACCGCCCTGGGATGAGGCACGAAGTACTTTATCAATTAAGCCGTTAAAATAGAATGATATTACTATATGAATTTGATAACTGAAGTGAGAGTAAATTAAATGGCAATTAATTCAGCCATAATATTAAGCACTGATGAGGAGACAATCTCTGTTTGTTCCGAATGTACTCGTGAATTAGAAATGGAGCTTGTCCGTAAAAAAGATTTTCCAAGTATAATTCTGGAATTACAAGAAAATGATTATAAAGTAATACTGTGTGATTGCTCAGATAATTTGCAAAAATGCTCCAACTGGATAAAGGTTCTAAAGAAGATCCGCCCAAAAGTACCTTTAATTGTATTTGCCCAGGAAATCGATAAATCTACCGGGGGAAAGTTATATCAAGAGGGTATTTTGGATCTGTGCGAAAAACCAATCTGTAAAAATTATCTGAAGGAAGTTTTAGCTGCTATTCTAACTCCCTCTAAATCGCCTAATAAAATCAAGAAGTTCAATAATATCTGATGTTATATGTGTTCAAACATAAAATATGAATATTCAAGGGAAAAATAATTCAATCCATAAACAAAACCTTAAGGAGGTTTTACAATGAAAAATGTTACTAATTATGTCGTCTTGTTTGTGTTGTTAATCAGTTTTTCTGTATTAGCACAAACAACATTAACGGTTACCCAAGGTGCAGCAACACTCGATGGTGTTATATCAGCAAGTGAATATACCTCTACACCTCTTGTTACTACATTAGGAGTTACTCTTAATGCAATGGATGACGGCTACTATTTCTATCTCGCTGCTACCTGGGCTGATACTACTGAAAATTTTGCTAAAAAACAGTGGTTCTATGATGGCTCAACATGGACACAATCTGGTGATGAAGATAGAATTGCCTTTATATTTGATATGGGCCAAAACGATCCTGAAGGTGTAAACTGTTTGCTAATGTGCCACTCACCCATAATGAATACAAGCGTTGGTAAAGTAGATGTTTGGCAC
>JBATTD010000082.1:0-2782 GCA_049670345.1 Ignavibacteriaceae bacterium | reverse complement strand
GAACGGACAATTTATGTATGCATTTAGTGAAAATTTTATGGTGACTCTTACTGGTGGGTATGGTATTTTGGATGTTGATCAGGATGCATTAAATAAAAAATTAGAAGATCAGGATAAAACTTTTCGTTTAGAAATTGATTCACATTTCAGAATCATTCCATTTTACATTGGCGCACGATATTATATGGCGAAAGGGAAACATCGTCCATTCTTCTCTTTTGATTTTGGAGGATATTCTTATGAATTTAAATTAGCTGGACATGCTGTAAATACTATTCCAGAAGCCGATTTACCTAGAGTTCCGATCCCGGACCAAAAAGAGACGGGCACCGAATCTGCTCTTGCACTTGGACTTGGCTATTTCCATAAATTAAGTAAACATTGGTATTTAGAAATACATTCAAAGTATAATGTTATTACGAATGCATTTACAATTAATGAACCGGATCAGGTATATGATCCGGAAGACCCTACTTCTATTTATGGTGTTAAAGGAGACTTAGCATTTTTTACTTTTATGGCAGGAATTAATTATAGGTTTTAGAATACTAAAATGAATTCCTATCTAATTGAAATTAAGTGTAACAAGCTTAAGGATATTTAATTTATGTTTATAAGAATTTTCCACGGTCACGATCCAAATTATCAAAGTTTCTTTTCACCAGAAGTATTGAAAAGAAACAACCTTGTCCTATTAACTTGTTTGATAATTCTTTCATTAATAATTATTGCAGGTGTTTCTTCATTAGAGTTCGATAAAAAAACGATGAAGAAATTATCATAATTTGAAGCTAGTACTCTTCTGTTAATTTGGATTAACAGAATTAGTTCATCATTATATTTTGGGATATGCCAAAAGAGCAATAAAATTTGCTTCTTGCAGTGGTACTGATTTTCAAGATTTCATCTACTTCAGTTTCGTTACAATGATGACTCTTGGTTATGGTGATATAACATCTGTTTTATCATTAGTAAAATCTATGACTTTATTAGTAAGTATTTCTGGGCAGCTATATCTTACCATTCTTGTCGCTATGGTTGGAGGTAAACTATTGTCTAATCCTGATTCTAAGAAATATTGTTTTATTTTTGGAATGGGATTTGAATCATATCTGATTTAGTTTTAATTCCAATAATATTTTAGACGAATAAGAATTCATTTTTTTGGATCGAATTCAACACAATAATCAATGAAGAATATTTCTTACCAAATATTGATGGTATTTATTTTTTTATCTGTATCAGATTTTTATGTATTTTGTCAAGAATCAGTTTATTCATCGTCACAGAACAATGCTGAGTTTGGTGAGTTAGTTTGGGCCGCAAAATGGTCTGATGATAAAAGCTCTGCTTTTTCATTATCCTTTGATGACGGTTATATATCCCATTATGAGAACGTTAGACCGATTTTGAACCAGTTTAACTTTAATGGAACTTTTTATGTGATGCCACCCTGGTTAACTGATAGTCTGCCGGGAATCTTTCGTTATGGAACATGGCCCATGTTTCAGGCAATGGCAATGGATGGACATGAAATAGGTTCACACACAATGAACCACCTTCATTTACCCGAACTGGAAATTGGTGATACGATCACTCAAGGAACAATTTTATACGAAATATATCAGGCAAGAGAATTAATTAACCAAAAACTTCCGAATCAAAAGTGTATTACGATGGCTTATCCATTTGTTGAGCATAATCTTATTATTGATTCACTTACTTCGCTATTTTTTGAATCAGCACGTGCAAACGGTAATTTTCCTAATACCTCTTCCCTTACAAACGAACAATGGTTTGCATTAAGTGCCGTTGAGGTACTTTTTAACGAACCTCGTAATTCTTTGGATGATGATCTGGAAGAATTACAATTTATCCAGGATTGGATTGATTTATTAATTGTAAAAGAAGACTGGGGAATTCTTTTAGCTCACGAAGTTGTTCCTCAGGATTCTTTACCTGGTTTAATTGCTGCTGATGCCTGGCATCCCTTCACTAATGAATGGTTTACTGTTTTGAGTGAATGGCTTTTGAATAAATCTAACAACAAAGATATTTGGGTTGAAACTATAGCAAACATTACTCGTTATATTAAAGAAAGAGATGATTATGTTTATAGCATTCTAAATTATGATGAGACACAAATAAAACTAAATATTTACGTTAACCTTGATAATGAAATTTATGATTATCCGTTATCAATTTTTATAAAAGTTCCTGAAAGCTGGGAATTTGCTTTGAAGATACAGGGTGAAGCGATTGATACTCTTAATGTATTTACAAACGATTCAGGAACTGTGGTATTGGCAAATATAATACCCGATGGCGGTGTCGTATCGTTGTTCAAGATGAGTATTAGCGGTGTACAAGGTATAACTGATTTCATTCCAGGTGAGATTCAATTATTTCAGAATTATCCAAATCCGTTTAATCCAAGTACCAGTATTAAGTATTCAGTAAGCAATAGGCAATTTGTTAGCTTAAAGGTTTACGATATTTTAGGAAACGAAATTGCAACTCTCGTTAACGAAGAAAAAACTGCCGGGACATACGATGTTGAATTCAGTTATGTTTTGAATCATCGAACCCTCCCGAGCGGAGTATATTTCTACCAACTGCGGGCAGGTAATCCTTCGGCAGGCCTGCCTGCCGGTAGGCAAGGCTCAGAACAGGGTTTTGTTGAGACAAAGAAAATGATTTTAACTAAATAATTTATTTCACTTTTGTTTCATATCGATTTCATTCAACTATTCTCACCTTTACTTTCTGCATTTGAAAAAAC
>JBATTD010000081.1:0-3872 GCA_049670345.1 Ignavibacteriaceae bacterium | reverse complement strand
TTGCCAAACCCAGATCGAGTGCAAGAAGTTATCATTTCGTTAGCCCCCGAATCGGTGTTTCATTTCCTATAACCGAAAATACTCTTCTTCATTTTAATTATGGTCATTACGTTCAGATGCCGCCTTTAGATCAGTTGTACGAGTTTTTATATTTTCGTCCTGTTTACATTGTTGAGGGAATGATTGATAATAATACTGATTACTTTCCTTCAACGGATGGCGATCCGGAGAGAGTTGTTGCTTACACTACTGAACCATTAAAACCCGGTAAGACGATAATGTTTGAAGTAGGTGTGAAACATAATTTCTGGGATTTTGCTGTTTTAGATGTTACTGCATTTTATAAGGACTTTTTTGATCAAACACAGGAAAGGATTGGATTATTCGATCACCTGATATACGGTTATGATCCATTTAGAGAGCAAATTACACCAAACGTTTTTTATTCTTCATTTTTAACCGGTGATTATGCTGATTCAAGGGGGTTTGAAATCACACTGCGTTCTTTGTTTAGCCAAAATTTCCTGTTTGATATAAACTATAGTTTTTCTACGTCAAACCAGGGAAGAGCAACACCACGTAGAGTTGAAATTGATAAAAATGGCACTACATCATATGTGTGGGATACTGATGTGAACAAACGTATTGGAATTGAGAAAAGTTTTAGCAGACCTCATATTGTCCGTGCTAATATAATGCTAAGTTACCCGGAAGAATGGAGTTCGGGTATTGTGGGCACCATATTCGAAAATACAAATATTAGTTTTCTATACCAATATATAAGCGGGCAGGCATTTACTTATTTACAACCGGAAGACCCGCCTGATACCTATAATAACCAAAGATACCCTGCAACACAGGTTGTAAACCTGCGGTTCGATAAGCTGTTCCACTTATTCGACACGCAATCACTCGATATATTTATTCAAGTAACAAATCTCTTTGATAGAAAGAATCTGCGATCATACGGAGATGTAGTTTTCGATGCACAAGCAACAAAGGAATTTGTTGAAGATGGAACAATTAGTACAAAAGATGGAACTGGCTATGATATTAGCTGGCAAACTTATTATGACCGGAGAAGAATCTGGCTCGGTGCTCAGTACATTTTTTAATCAATAAGGAATTATGAACTTGAAAATTATATATATATCATTTTGTTTTTTACTGGTTCTTACGCAATCCTTATTTGCTCAGGTAAGGATAGCTGATTTTATGATCCATGATAGAGCTAATCTTTGGGAAACAATGAAGGATGATGGAACAATTGGACCTGCAAACCCAACTGATAGATTTGAAACATATCCTTCAATGGATTGGCCCGGAGGTCCGGATAAAATGGCTAAAGACAATCAAAGATCATATTCATTTGCATCCGGGTTTTGGCTTGGAGGTAAGCGTGGAGATGGTTCAACTTTTTTAATTGAGAATGGACCATTTACCTTCGTGGATATGGGTACGTTCAATGATCTAATCAAAGAAGAAAACTTTGCGGGATCAAATAATTATAATCCAAATCTACCTGAACAAAGTATTATTGCTGAATGGACAAACACAGAAAATATAACAGTAAAACGCACTAGCAATGTTTGGAGCTTTAATAATCTTAACAACTTTATAATAATTGACTATGAAATTACCAGCAATAAAAGTGAACCCGTAACAGAAGTATATGTTGGATTTCCAAGTTTGATTCGTCCCAGTTACCAGGATTTTGTTGTACATAACGGATGGGGCGATGATTTTAACCGCACCGATGAGTTGGTTGATTATGATACAACTAATGGTATCCTGTATGCTTATGATGACACACCAAATTTTAGTCTGCCCAATGATGTTGGTAATTACTGGGACTTCAATGAACTGAACGAAATGAGGACTCCGGGTTACGCGGGTTATAAAATTTTGTACGCTGATGAAACAACAGATCAGCAGCCTCAGCCAGCAACAGTATTTTTTGCACAGTTATTAAATAATCAGGATCAGTTCTCAACCTTTAGCAATAGTCAGGAAAATGTTTATAATATACTTTCCGGAGAAGATCAAAGTCTTCAAGCTGACAATACCACGCGGATAACTCCGTTTATGCTTTTGGGTATTGGTCCTTACAATTTAGCTCCCGGTGAGACTATTAGAGTATCAGTTGTCGAAGCCGTTAACGGTCTTCCAATCGAAGAGACAATAAAGGGATTAGAAGTGCAGCCGGATTTACCCGCAGGGTTAGATTCATTAAGAAACACAATCGCGAGATCTCAAATTCTTTCTGATAACAATTTTCAGTTAACAAGTGTTCCTCCTCCCTCACCTGATATCGACATAATACCAATACCTAAAGATCAAACAATAACCATTTTGTGGGATCCCATTGATCTGACCTGGACCGATCCGATTAATGATACTACTGTAATCAGTGAGTACAGAATTTATAGAGCTGATAGAGGTTTTATTGGTCCATATAAATTCCTTAAAAGGATTAGACCGGGAAGGGATATTGACCGGACCAGATTTTTTGATGAAGATCTTAATAAATGGATTTACGAAGACCAGGACATAAGTCTGGGTGCTGGATATTACTATACTGTAACTTCAAAAGACGAAGATGATAATGAAAGCTGGTATACAAACCGTAACACAGAACCTGTGTTTGCTGCCAGCGGTGCGGCACCTGATGCTCTAAACGTAAAAGTTTTTCCAAACCCGTTTAAAGGAATTTCAGGCTTTCCAACTTCGGGGGCTGAAGATTCAATTGTTTGGACTAACCTTCCGGGACAATGCACAATAAGAATATATACCAGCAGTGGTGAACTTGTTAAAACTATGGGACATGATAATCCAGAGCTTGGTGAAGAAGTTTGGGATCAACTTTCCGATTCAAGACAGCAAGTGGCGCCCGGTATTTACTTTTGGACTGTACAGTCTGACGTAGGCAATGCTAAAGGTACTTTATTAATAATTAAATAAAATCAGATTTCAATGAAACAGTTTCTATATATCATATTAGTTAACTCAGTATTATTTACATCAAGTGTTTTTGCACAGTTCGATTTCGGATTTGATTTTTCTAAAGCAGGATCTGCTGGATTACAATCATTAAAAATTGAGTCTGGTGCAAGAGAAAGATCTCTGGGTGGTGCTGTATCGAGTATTGTTAACGATGCTAATGCTATTTTTTGGAATGTTGCAGGAATTGGTCATGTGAAAGCATTTCAACTATTTGCTTCACATTCAAATTGGCTGGTGGATAGTAAGCACATTACTTTTGCTGCTGCGTACCCTGTTGGTCCGGTGGTAGTTGGACTTAGTGTGATGTCAATGCAAATCAATGATTTTGAAGAAACAACTGCACTTGATCCACAAGGAACCGGAAGAATGGTGAGTGCAGGAGATATTGCGATAGGGATTGGTGTAGCCAGGCAGTTTACTGATAAACTATTTATCGGTGGACAGATAAAGTATGTTAAAGAAACGCTGGATGATAAATCTTTCGATAATTTTTTATTTGACATCGGTACAATTTATAACACGGGATGGCGAAATTTGCGTCTCGGTTTTGCATTGCAGCATTTTGGACCGGATATGAAATTTATCAATAAGACGGTTAGAACTCCCCTGCTATTCAGGATGAGTGCTGCCGATGATATTATTTCTTCAGATAACTTTTTGGCAACTTTAATGATTGAACTTGTTCATCCAACAGACAACAACGAATGGCTAAACATAGGAAGTGAATTTGTTTTAGTGAATGCTCTTTCACTTAGAGCAGGATATAGATTCAACAATGATGAAGGCAACTTTAGTGCTGGGGCCGGCGTCCATTCTCCGGTACTTGGGCTTTCAAACATTAAAGTGGATTATGCATTTACATCCTACAC
>JBATTD010000080.1:0-2532 GCA_049670345.1 Ignavibacteriaceae bacterium | reverse complement strand
GATGCATCCGGTATTGTTAAATCGGTTATGGATGATTTGATTGAATATTTTACTGATATGAAACTACCAGCTAAACTTCGTGTTGCGTTGGCTTGCTGTTTAAATATGTGCGGTGCAGTGCATTGCTCAGATATTGCAATCTTAGGAATTCATAGGCGTCCGCCAAAGACAAATTTCGCTAATTTAAATAAAATGTGTGAAATCCCGATGGTAGTTTCATCATGTCCAACAGCGGCAATTAAGCCAACCACAATTGATGGTAAACCATCTGTTGAGGTGATAGAGGAAAGATGTATGTTCTGTGCAAACTGTTATACGGTTTGCCCGGCTATGCCGTTAAATGATCCATTGAATGATGGAGTTTCTATCTGGGTTGGCGGCAAGGTTTCTAACGCACGAAGCGAACCGATGTTCTCAAAACTGGCAATTCCATTTATTCCTAATAATCCGCCAAGATGGCCTGAAGTTGTCGAAGCAGTGAGAAATCTTGTAGAAGTCTGGGCAGCAGACGCCAAACCTTATGAAAGAATGGGTGAATGGGTAAACCGAATTGGATGGCCGAGATTTTTCGACAAGACGGGAATTGAATTCCAGAAAGAACATATTGATGACTTTAAACATGCAGGTTTAACTTTTAAACGATCTACACAATTAACTCATTAAAGGAGACTGAAATGGCTGAGCAAGTAACAGTAGAAGAAGTTGCCGATGCAATGTATAAGATGGTTAAAGACTCGATGGGTCAAAAAAAATGGAAAGCGACCGATTTAACTAAAGCTGTAAAAGAATTATTTGGCGAAGATAAGTGTGATAAAAGCCTGACAAAAGCTGCTATCAGAGAATTAATGGAATCAGGTAGATGTGTTTACACATATTTTGGCGGCAGCTTTATTGAGATACCTCATAAAGAAGGTGCAGCAAATTAACTTAATTCTGTAAGACTTATAATCTATTAAAATATGTTGTTAAATAATTATTCGAGAATTGTAATCAGTGGTTTATCAGGCGACTCAGGCAAGACTGTAGTATCGTGTGGTTTGCTTGCCTGTTTGAAAGAAAAAGGCATGGATACTGCATGCTTTAAGAAAGGTCCTGATTATATTGATTCAGCCTGGCTGAGTTTTGCCAGCGGCAACCAAGCCAGGAATCTCGATACCTATTTGATGGGGTTTCCTGCTGTCAAAAAATCATTTCTGAAAAATGCTGATAAAAAAGACATAAGCATAATAGAAGGGAACAGGGGACTGTTTGATGGATTTGATAGCAAGGGAACGCATAGTACGGCAGAGCTTGCAAAGCTTCTTCATTCACCGGTTATAATCGTTCAAAACATTTCCAAAGTTACACGAACTGCTGCGGCATCTACTCTCGGATGTAAAAATATCGATCCTAAATTGAACGTGGCGGGAGTTATACTTAACCAGGTTGCCGGTGAAAGACATGGAAAGGTTGCTAAAGAAGCAATTGAAGATCTAACCGGAATTCCTGTTGTAGGTTCAATTCCGAAACTGCATGATAAATTTATTTTACCATCTCGGCATCTTGGTTTAATAACCCCGGAAGAGTTTGAACAAAAATTTTCAATCATAAAAGATTTGAAAAATGTTGTTGAAGCTTATGTTGATATCTCAAAAATTTTAGAAATTGCAACTAAAGTTCCGGTACTTGAGAATGTTGATGATAAAGATACGGAGAAGGATTCAAGTAGTGGAAGTGATAAAGTAAGAATAGGCTATTTCAGAGACCAATCATTCTCATTCTACTATCCTGAAAATTTAGAAATGCTTGAATCCGCCGGTGCTGAATTAGTTCCTGTTTCCCCAACTGAAAATCAGGATATAGAAGATTTAGACGCACTCTATATTGGCGGTGGATTCCCTGAAACAAATTTAACCAGGCTCTCTATTAACCAGGAAATGATTGATTCACTGAAACGATTAGTGGATGATGGTTTTCCGGTTTATGCTGAGTGCGGCGGTTTGATGTATTTAGCAAAGGATGTTGAATGGAAAGGGCAAAAATATTCTCTATCCGGTATTCTGCCAATAAGTATACGTATGAATAATAAACCACAAGGTCATGGCTATTGTGAAGCCATTGTTGATAAGAAAAATCCATTTTATAAAATCTGTACGATTATTAAAGGACACGAGTTCCATTACTCCAGTATCGCTGAAAATGAATCAGAAATTAAAAGTTCGTTATCGATGAAGCGAGGAGTTGGATGTTTTAATAAAAGGGATGGAATAATCTATAAAAATGTCTTTGCCAGTTACCTGCATATACACGCATTAGCCACACCGCAATGGGTAAAAGGAATGATTACAAGTGCTGGAAATTATAAACGATTAAAAAAAACTAAAATATTAATTGAAGGGTAACAAAATGGCAAAACAAAAAGAACTTAATGAAAACTTAGTTGCTACTTTGAAGAAATGGCAGAAAGTTGAAGACGCCTCGGTAAAATCAACTTCAGATATTATTGGAATGACAAAGAATCCTATAGTTCGCCAGATAATGGAGATTATTAAA
>JBATTD010000079.1:0-3928 GCA_049670345.1 Ignavibacteriaceae bacterium | reverse complement strand
GATCCAAAACTATTTTTCATAAATAACAAAATTTTTATGATTATTCGGAATTTCACCTGGTTTGGTATCAGGACACCAGGGCTCATCTTTTCTTGTAATTTTCATATCAATGTCCATGTAAATCATAGTCATTACTTCACGAGCAATATCCACTTTATTCTCATCCGCCCTATGGAATGTCCACCCATAGTGAAAGCTCACATCTCCTAAATCAAATGCCGAAACACTATAGGTCACTCCAATATCGTCCATCATTTGTTGAATCTTAGATTCACTTTCATCACTTATGATCATGTTTCTGCATTCTTTTATTTTATGACTACCAGCAGCAAATGCTAAAGGACCCATTTCCAAACTTATCGGAACAAGTGGTATCCAGGCGGTAATACTTTTATCCGATGAGAAGGGCCAATATACCTGATCTACATGCCACGGTGTGTGTCCGCCACCGGCTTCTTTATACAGTGCCTGGTCATGGTACATCCGAACTCCACGCGTACCTAAAAGTTCAGCGGCTATGCGCCCCAAACGCTGACTACTGACGAACTCCTTAACAATTTGACAATGCAAAAATATATTCTCTATTTGCAGAAAGGCTTTTTCATATGTGCTTCGTTCTTCGAGTGGACGGGTTTCATTACTCAGTTTAAATACCATATGTTTGATTTCTTTTCTGTAGTATTCCAGGGTTTCGGCAGAGAGAACATTTTTAAGTTTGATAAATCCATTCGCACGAAATGAATTGATCTGATCTTCTGACAGAAAATAAGGTGACTCTAAATCATTATTGTTTGTTGAGATATTTCTGCTCATAATATTACACTATTACAATTATTATAAAAGATTATATGAGAAATTTGTGCAGTAATAAATATTACGTCAATGTTAATTTAAGAAATTATATTAGTATGATGATATATTTGATAACGTTTCAATGGTCTATCTCAATATTACTTTTTCTAAAGCATCTTATTTTATTTATATTCCTACTGTGCAAAGACAAAACTATCACAATTATATATGGTTAATAATATAAATCCATCATGAAAATTATTTATGCAAAGTCAAAGTGGGAAATGTGGGAAGCTCCTATATTTGATTTTCTGGAAAGAACTAAAAACTCGGGGTTTGATGCCACTGAATTATTTATACCACTCGTTTCTGAAAGCCCGGAGGAAATGATCAAGATGCATCAAAAATATGATCGTGGAAAATAAATACGCAAAGCGTCCGATCTTCAACCCGGAAAATCATATGACGTTTGATGGCTGTGAAAAATGGTCGCTATTGTGAAAGAATAATATTATATGACTCTTAGAGCACTTATTATATTTAATAATTTATAGGAGTTGATTGTAATGCAAAAACGATTTGAAGGAAAAGTTGTGATTGTTACAGGTGGTGGAAAAGGAATAGGCCAGACAAGTGCTATTGCCTTTGCTCAGGAAGGAGGGCAGGTTGCGATTGCTGATATAGACGAGGAAGCAGGTAATGCAACGGTAAGGCAAATCAAGGAAATGGGGGGCAAAGCTATTTTTCTAAAATGCAATGTCTCTAAATCTTCAGATGTTCAGCAGTTAGTAAAAGAAACGGTACTTGCATTTGGCGGTGTTGATGTGTTGTACAATAATGCTGGTGTGGTGCGTTACGGTACAGTTGTGGAAATGTCTGAAGAGGACTGGGATTATCAAATCAACATCAATCTTAAAGCTTCTTTCCTTACCTGTAAATATGCTATACCGGAAATGATTAAACGAGGCGGCGGTGTCATTGTAAATACCGCTTCTGCGCAGGCCTTTGCTTCACAAAAAACTGTGGCTGCTTATGCTGCCTCTAAAGGTGGGATAGTTAGTTTTACCACAACCGTTGCCCTTGACCACGCAGGGGATAATATTCGGTGCAATTGCATCGCTCCCGGGTCTATCCAAACACCAATGTTGGATGAAGCCGCTGAACTCTTTGGGCCAAAGGATAATCCTGCACAAGCAATTACCGATTGGGGCAAAATGCATCCGATTGGTCGGGTGGGGCGTTCTGAAGAGGTAGCTAAAATGGTACTGTTCCTGGCCAGTGAAGATGCCTCATTTTGTACAGGAGGATGTTATCGCATTGAGGGTGGACTGTTGTCAACCTTGCTTTAGCACCCTGTTCCAGAGAATATCTATGCATCCCAGAATATTTTCTGTCATTGGTTAAACAAGAAGTGGAGAAAAGAGAATGACTGGACGTGAACGGTTTATGACAGCCTTATTCGGTGGTACTCCTGATCGTGTACCAATTTTTGAATTTTACTGGGGACGACCATTCATCAAGTCTGTTCTTGGGGAACTCACCAGTCCGCACCATAATGCTGACGATGAAGTTAAAATGTCACGAGCAACAGGAATTGATATGGTCTATACAGCACCTTATGGTTTTACTTCCTTTTCGAGTATCGAATTAAATGGTGAAAAGTTTCAAGACGAATGGGGGACATGGTGGGGATCTAACGAGGAATCCTGGCCAGGCTGTTGGCCTTTAGGTGACGTTGTTATCAGCCGGGAAGATTGGAAAAAGTTACGTATCCCCGATCCGACATTATCGGTACGTTTCGATCAGCCTAAACGCACGGTTGAGTTAGCAAATAATGAGCTGGCTGTGCTGGGCGGAATTCGTGGTCCCTTTTCCGCGTTGTGGATGCTGGCAGGATTCGTTAATATCTGCAAATGGATTTATGACGATCCTGACTTTCTACATGAACTTTGTCGTGAAATGGGAAGATGGAATACACAAATGGGACTGCAGCTCATCGAAACCGGTGTAGATGCTGTCATCATCCATGATGATTGGGGAATGAATACGGCTACCTTTATCAGTCCGGAGCACTGGAAAGAATTTGTTCGACCCTATATTGCTGAAGAAGTGGAGACTATTGCTAATACTGGTACACCAGTCATCCTGCACAGCGACGGGAATTTAAACTCACTTATGGATGAAATCGCTCAGCTGAAGATCGCTGCTTTAAATCCACTGCAACGTAGTGCAAAAATGGACCTGGCAAAAACCAAATCCATGTATGGTAACCACTTGTGTCTTATTGGCAATATCAGTGCTACTACAACTTTGGTACACGGAACCCTGGATGACGTAGAACGGGAAGTACTGGAGTGCCTGCGCGACGCTGCCCCGGAAGGAGCTTATATAATGGCGCCCGATCATTCCTTCCACAGTGCTGTTCCGTTTAAGAATATTTGGCATGCACTTAATGTGTGCAAAAAATATGGCAATTATCCGCTCGATTTGGAGACTATTCATTCCCGAATAGAAGAGCTGAGAGCGAGTGATGTTTCTAAAGGTTGCTGAAATGGGAGGCTCGCTTCCCGCTTATGATGCATCAGAGTTTTGTCTTAAATATGAAAATGAGGTGGTTTTTGGAGAAGTATCAATACTTGTAAATAAAGATGAAGTAAAAGCTGTCCTTCAATAACTACTGGATAAGTAATTCTCTCACTTAACTCCTGATATTGATAAGTCAAATATTATTTTACACGATACAGTTAAATTCCCCTCATCGTATTATTAAATCAATTAGAAATTCTTCATTAACATTACAATAAGTAATAGATATTAATATTATGAGTCTGCAATGATTTATCTTGTAGATTCAATTATGCATTATTATATATTTTTAATTGTAAATATTTGTAAATCTATTCATCAGTGCTCAGTTGTGAAAAAGTAATAAACTTTAAAAACAGAGATAGTTATAAAAGTGATATCAAAAGTTTAGTGGAGACTTTTTGGAGAGGTAGATAAAATATATTTTGTTTTTAGGCTAAAATTTAATATTTCAGAGAAGTGCGGAGAATCCCTGACTCTCCGCACATTCCTTATAATTCCCTATAATCAAATTAGTTAATGAATCTGGTAAAATAAAATGAGTCAGATT
>JBATTD010000078.1:0-1609 GCA_049670345.1 Ignavibacteriaceae bacterium | reverse complement strand
ATTCATACCATTTTGCCTTATGGGTCAAAGTAAAGATGTCTCAAAGGTAGGTACCACCGCTGCTGCTTTTTTAGAAATCCCTGCCGGGGCTACCGCAGTGGGAATGGGCGGAGCTTTTGTTAGCCTGGCAAATGATGCCTCGGCACTTTATTGGAATGTTGGTGGGATTTCAACTATAGGGAAGTATGATCTTCATATTGCAAATATGACCTGGATTGGTGATACAAAATTTACTTTTGCCGGGTTAGTTCTTCCACTGGGCGAATTTGGAACTATTGGCTTAAGTTTTACATCTCTTTCCATGGAAGATATGGCTGTACGAACAGTTGAAAAGCCTGAAGGGACAGGTGAGTTTTTTAGTGCAGGCGATATTGCTTTTGGAGTTATTTACGCAAGAAATTTAACCGACAGGTTTTCTATAGGTTTTACATTAAAATATATTCAGGAAAAAATCTGGCACATGACCTCGCAGGGATTTGCAATTGATGTAGGCACATTATTCAAAACTGATATTCTCGGAGGAATGACAATCGGTGCTTCAATTTCAAATTTTGGTTCTTCAATGAAACTTGATGGTCGTGATACAAGATACTTCATTAGGGTCGATGAAGGTAAACAAGGGTCGAATGATAGAATTCCAACAAACATAGAGCTGGATTCATGGGACCTTCCGCTTATGTTCAGAATTGGTTTATCTGACAATATTGTACAAAATGATATTTACAGACTTACTGCTACATTGGATGCAATTCATCCTAATAACGATTATGAAAGTTTAAACATCGGAGGAGAATTTGCATTTATGGAGTTTTTAATGATAAGGGGAGGATATAATTCGCTCTTTCTAAAAGATGGGGAGGGTGGTCTGTCATTAGGAGTAGGAGTAAATTCGACTATGCTTTTTAGTGATGCTTTATTTCAATTTGATTATGCATTTCGTGATTTTGGAAGACTTCAAAACGTCCATATGTTTTCATTAGATTTTAAGTTTTAAGGAAATTCGACCAATTGATAAAATATTTTCATGCTTCAGTAAAGGTTATTCTTTCCTTTTTAGCAGTAATAATCTTTTCCACTAACACCTATCCGTTTCAAGATAGCCTAAAGTCACAATTAACTACATCTGATACATATAATCAGGATATCGTTGCATCGATCGGACCTGTAAATATTTCTGTTGAAGAATTCTATAATAGTTATGAATTCGGACCTGCATTTGTAAAAAGAAAAAAAGATTCTAAAAAAAGATATCTGAATTATATGATCAACGAAAAACTTTTAGCCCTTGATGGATATTCCCGGGGGGTAGATAAAAATGATGATGTTGAATCTATTCTTAAGGACTTTGAAAATGATATTGCTACCGAAGAAATGTTTAAAGTAGATATACTGAGTAAAATAGAAATTTCAGATGAAGAAATTGACACTGTAATAACCCAAAAACAATTAGAGTTAGATGTCAGATGGTTCTATGCAGAAACTGGCGGTGAATTGAATAAATTTACTGATGCTCTGGCTTCAGGAATTTCCTTTGATTCACTTTATCTGTTGCAGTTTAAAGATTCAATATATCTTGATGATAGAAGTATGAAAATTAATCGATTTCAAC
>JBATTD010000077.1:0-2811 GCA_049670345.1 Ignavibacteriaceae bacterium | reverse complement strand
TTTCAGGATCAACAAGTACAGGATCACCTTTACGTATCACATATTCGGTTAATCCTCTGCCGGGCGTTTTAGGTTTAGGTGTTTCGTCAAATTCATCTACAAAGTATGGAAAGCTGAGTAAATTTATTTCCGAGTTATATAAAGCGATGTAAAAGTTTTTTGCATTTATAAATCTGCTGATAGTTTTATGAATCTCGGAGTAAAGATGATTTAAATCTTTTGCTTCGTTTGCTGCTTGCGAAATTTTATAAACTGCATCCTGCAAAAGTTCCGATCTTTTTCTCTCGGTTATATCTCTAACAATTTCCTGAACCATTACTTCGTTATTTAACTCGAGCATGTTTAAACTTACTTCAGTATCAAATAGAGTTCCGTTGAGCTTACAATGTTTCCATTCAAAAGAAGCTGGTTCGCCTGAAAGTGCTTTATTTATAAAATCAAAAGCTTTCTCTTTTGAATTGCGCCCATCTGGTTGTATTTCAGGTGAAAATTTGGCCGGTGTTGTACCAATTATTTCATCACGCGAGCATCCAAACATTTCAAGAGTTTTGGAATTACAATCTACAAACTGTTCTGCTTTCATAAGAAAGATTGCATCGTTTGCAGTATCAAAAAGTGTTTTATATTTAAGTACGTTTTCATTTAATTCTTTTTTAGCTGTTTTATTTTCTGTTACATCCCTAAAATTCCAGATTCTTCCAATTATTTTTTTGTCTTGTAATTGCGGGCGTGAATTTCTTTCAAAGATTCTTCCATCTTTAAACTCAAGTATATCAAAACTTTCCGCTTCTGGGTTATCATGTAATTCCTTTACTTTCTTTAAAAAAACTTCTGGCTTTTTCAACTGATCAACAACAAAGTTTATAAATTTTTCATCTTCTCTTGATTCGGTTAACTCGGAAGGGATTCTCCACATCTGTTTGAAGTTGTTGTTATAGTCTTCTATACTACCGTCTTTATTTACTACAAGTATTCCATCTGCGGTGGATTCTAATATTGAGCGTAGAATTGAAAGAGAATTTCCAAGTGCCTTTCCGGATTGTTTGTCATCAGTAATATCGATAGCCATACCCGTAATAGAATCACCACTAAGTATAGCACTTAATATAAAATTTTTCGTCTCATCGGTTTTAGTTATGAATTCTGCTTCAAATCGTTCTACCTCAGAAAATTCGTTAAGTTTTTGAAGAAATACTTTTCTATCTTTCTTATTTTTATATCTGCTTAAAACATTGCTCGCATAAATTTCTTCCACAGAGTCAAACTCAAATACACTTCGTGTATAATCGTTTACATAAAGAGTTGTACCGTCTAACTTTGTTTTAAATACACATACCTGGAGACTGTTGGTAAGCCACTCGAATGTTTTATCTGATTCATGATTTAAGAAATTTGAGCCGTCCGGTTCGCCCTTAATTTTCTTCAGGTCAGCTGATAATTCTATTTTTGAGTTGTTCTGCTTTAACATTTTTCACCAATAAAGATTCAGTTTACCTCCAATGCAGAATATACTAATAGTAAATATTATGCCAGATATTATTGCTTTTAATAGAAGAGTTTTGTCTGATAATATGTAGTTATGAGCATTTTTAAGAAGATTTTGCTGGAAGAATTAACGGTTAATTGATTTCATTTTAATCACAATTTGTTTAATTGCACAATAAAATATTTAAGCTGGTGTTCTAATACTTTGGTAAATTATTTCTTGTAGTAATCAATGATTAATGGTAAGTATATTTTTCATTAACCTGCTAATAGAAATACGGTTGAATGGTTTTGATATATAATGAGTGCAACCGGCTTTTAAAAACTCATCCTTATCACCCTTCATTGCAAATGCCGTTATTGCAACAATTGGTGTATCTTTGTACTCATCAATCTGTTTAATTTTACCAGCAGCTTCTGCGCCGCTCATACCTGTACCCAAATTAATATCCATTAATATTGCATCAAACTTTTCTTTTTCAACAGCAATTAAAGCTTCTTCGCCGCTTGCAGCGAATTTGAAGTTACATATTCCCTTCAGAAAAACTTTTGTTACATCTCTACTTGATTCATCATCTTCAACCATAAGCACGTTTGGCAGTTCTGCTTGTGGTATCTTATAATCGATATCTTCATTTTTATCTTTTTTTGATTTTTTCTCCATTATGTCGAACGCTTTTTCAATTGGAAGGGCTTTAAATGTAACAGTAAATTCTGAACCTTCACCAATTTCGCTATTAACCTCAATTTTTCCTTCCATCAAATCAATAAATCTTTTAGTGATTGTTAAACCCAAACCTGTTCCCTCAAAATGCCTGTTAAAACCCTCACTTACCTGTCTGAATTCTTCAAAAATTGTTTTTATATTATCTTTCGGAATGCCAATTCCTGTATCGCAAATGTTAATTCTAACAAACTTATCTTTCTCTTCCTCGTATGTATCAACTTTTACAATCACGCCGCCTTCGTGCGTAAACTTAACTGCGTTGTTAACAAGATTATTTATTATTTGTCCTAAAAATCTTTCATCTAAAAGAGCAATTATCTCTTCTTCAGAAAACTCACCCTTAAGATATAATCCTCTTTCCTCAGCAACGGGTTTAAAAAGCAGCAGGTGAGTATTAACAATATTTATTACATTAACAGGTTCCAAATAAAGTTCAACCTGGTTAGCTTCTATCCTTGACAGATCGAGTAGCGAGTTAAGCGTTTCCATTAATCTATTACCGCTGTACAAAATTCTGCCAGCCATTTCGGATTGCTGAGGATTTTTTAGCTCCTCCTGAAGCAATTCTGCATAACCAAGTATTCCTACGAGTGGTGTTC
>JBATTD010000076.1:0-5536 GCA_049670345.1 Ignavibacteriaceae bacterium | reverse complement strand
GAAGATGGTACTTTGATGATTATTACGGATGGTTATGGTATCCCGATTATGAATGGGCCCCTGCCTGGGTGGAATGGAGATATGATAATGATTATATAGGCTGGGCTCCATTACATCCTTACGCTTTATTCTCAATAGCTGTTGGGATACATTATACAACAGTTTATTATATACCGTACTACCACTGGAATTTTGTGGTCTACAATAACTTCTACGATCCGTATGTTTATAATCATTGTGTAGCACCCCGGTACAAGTATCGTGTTTACTCAAACACCCGTTACAGGAACAATTATACCTATCGCAACGGAAGAGTTAGAAATAACGGTGTGGATGTAAAAATCGTACGGAAAAGAAGTGGTCAAAAAATCAGGGAGCGTGACCTGGAGCGAGTGTCTGATACAAGATCTCTGCACAAAGAAAGAGTGGATGATCAGAGGAAAATCAAGACTTTTTATAGAAGTCGTGATGAACTGGTCAGCAACGAGATAAATGATGTTAAGATAGAGAAGAGTGACAGGAAGTCATCACTTGATGTCAAAAATATCCGCAGAGGTGAAATAGAGAAAAAGAATATTGAGAGGAAAACTGATAAAGAACGAATCAAGCAGAAACAAACTAAAGAGACTAAAAGATATTCTTACTCTGAAAAGGAAATAACTAAAACTAATAACGAAAGAAAAGTTAAAACTTTTGATGAACGTAAAAAATCAGGTAACGATGTTGTAATAAATAAGAAAACAGAAAAAGTAAATGATACTAAACTTCATGGGAAAGTTTATAAAGACAACGAAAATAAAACTAACAAAAAGAACGATTCCCGTATAAAAGGAAAAAATGAACAGAAAAAAGAAGTTAAGGTGGACAGAAAGAAGACTAAAAATGTTCAAACAAAAACTGATATAAAGAAACGGGTTGATAAAACTTTTTCTGAAAAGAATAAAAAAACAACCGTTAACAAAAGAAATAATAACGACGTTAAAAAAACAAAAGTTAACACGAATAGAAAAAGTAATGATAACAAAAAGAAAAAACGTTCAAGAGGATAATTAAAAATACCGGTTCATCTCTCTCTCCAACAGCGGTGTCAAATGATTTATTTGGTGCCGCTTTTTTTATATATTCGCTTACTTAATAATATTTATAAATCCTTAATGAAAAACAAAAGCAGCATACTATTTTTCATCCTCGGAGCTTTCTTTGTAGCAAATGCTATTTTAGCTGAGTTTCTTGGGGTTAAAATATTTTCATTGGAAGAAACATTTGGGTTCGATCCTGCTAATATTTCCTTGTTTGGTTTTGATAATCTTTCTTTTAATCTAACAACCGGCGTACTTCTTTGGCCTGTTGTGTTTGTTATGACAGACATAATAAATGAATATTTTGGAAGAAAAGGCGTAAGGTTTATGTCGTTTACTGCTGCAGGTTTAATTGCTTATGCCTTTTTAATGGTTTACTTTTCAATTGGACTTACAGCTTCAGACTTTTGGATTGAACGAACAACACCGTCAGGAATTCTAAATATGGATTTGGCATTCAATACGATTTTTGGACAGGGCTTGTGGATAATCGTTGGTTCGTTGGTAGCTTTTTTAATTGGGCAGATTGTTGATGTTACAGTATTTCACTATTTACGAGGTTTTACAGGAAGTTCGAAAATATGGTTAAGAGCAACCGGCTCAACGTTGGTTTCTCAGTTTATAGATAGCTTTGTTGTGTTGTTCATCGCATTTTATATCGGTGCCGGATGGGATTTAAAATTAGTTTTGGCAATTGGTGTTGTAAATTATATTTATAAATTCTTTGTTGCAGTATTTTTAACACCAATGCTCTATGTTCTTCATTATTTCATCGACCATTATCTAGGGAAAGAATTAGCTAACAAATTAATTGATGAAGCTGCAAAATCTTCACGTTCACATTAAGTTAAATCTCTTAAAACTTAGGGTCCGTGGTTTACTTAGGATATTTATTTTTCGTTTTATGGATGAATCATAATATAATTGTTCATCCAAT
This sequence comes from Ignavibacteriaceae bacterium, assembly GCA_049670345.1. Classification (GTDB taxonomy): domain Bacteria; phylum Bacteroidota; class Ignavibacteria; order Ignavibacteriales; family Ignavibacteriaceae; genus BMS3ABIN03. The sequence continues at coordinate 3,520 of JBATTD010000076.1, read as the reverse complement.
TTTATGTTAAAAAAGCGTCAATCATTCTCTAATTGCCTTTTAATTAATCTACGTGTAATTTCCAACATAAAAATTATTCAATCCTAATATGTTCTCAGAATGAAAAAAGAAATTAGAATGCTTGCTGCCATTATGTTTACTGATATGGTGGGATATACTATAATGATGCAGGAAGATGAAAGGAAAGCAAAAGCACTAAGAGACAGGCATCGGGAGGTATTGCAAAATCTTACTACAGAGCATAATGGACAAATATTGCAATACTATGGTGATGGAACATTAACAATTTTTGGTAGTGCAATCGAAGCAACAATCTGCGGTGCAAGAATCCAGCAAGAATTACAGCGAGATCCAAAAGTGCCGCTAAGAATTGGAATTCATGCTGGTGATATTGTTTATGATGATGAAGGGGTATACGGCGATGGTGTTAATGTTGCATCACGGATTGAAAATCTTGCTCTTCCCGGCAGCGTTCTTCTCTCAGGTAAAGTAAATGAAGAATTAAAAAACCAATCAGATGTTTCTACAAAGGAGCTTGGGTCTTTTACATTGAAAAATGTTCGCTATCCTGTAAGAGTTTATTCTGTAAGCTCTCATGGAATACCTGTGCCAACACTGGATGAAGTAGCTGGAAAAATTCATACCGTAGAGCATTCTATCGCCGTTTTACCTTTCGTTAATATGAGCACAGATAAGGAGAACGAATATTTTAGTGATGGGATAACAGAAGAGATACTAAACACATTGGCTAAAGTAGATGGGCTGATGATTACTTCAAGAACTTCTTGTTTCGCGTTTAAAGGAAAAAATGAAGATATTAGAGCGATAGGAAAACAACTTGGCGTTAAAAATGTTTTGGAAGGAAGTGTTAGAAAACATGGGAATAAAGTTAGGGTAACTGCACAGTTAATAAATGTGGAGGATGGATATCATAAGTGGTCTGAAGTATACGATAGAAATCTCGAAGATATTTTTGCGGTGCAGGATGAAATTGCTACTTCAATCACGAAGCAGTTAAAGAAAACATTAAACTTTCCAAAAGCTTCTCACAACGCGATAAAAGCACCAACTGAAAATTTAGAAGCATATAATCTCTATCTGAAAGGTATGTTTCAATGGAATAAATGGTCACCGGAGAACGCACGGAAAGCAATCAAACTTTATGAAGAAGCGATAAAGCTGGAACCGGGATTTGCGTTACCATTTTCTATGCTTTCAGCCTGCTATGTGTTTTTAGGAGCAATCGGTGCAATGCAGACAAAAATTGCTTATCCAAAATCTAAAGAGTTGGCACTAAAAGCATTAGAACTTGATGATATGGTTCCCGATACACATGTATCTCTGGGAGTGGTAAAGTTCTTTTATGATTGGGATTGGGAGGGATCGGAAAAATGTTTTCTCAAAGCAATTGAACTTAATCCAAATTCTGCTTTGGGCCACCAATATTATGCTATGCTGCTGACCAATATGGGTTATCATAAAAAAGCTCTTAAGGAGGCTGAGTTAGCTTATCAGCTTGATCCGCTTAATGCACCTGTAAGTTCAATGCTGGCCTTCACATATTACAATAATAACCTGTTCGATGATGCATTAACTCAGTATAAAACAACAAAAGAATTGGATTCTGATTTTCATGATACCTCAAGCGGTATGGCCTGGATTTACTTTAAGAAAGGAGAATCTGGAAAGGCAATTGAGTTATTTAAGGAATTAATGGACCTCAAGGATATAAAGTCTAAAGCAATAGCAGGATTAGGTTATGTCTACGCTAAAACAGGTGAAACCAGTAAAGCCTTAAAATGTATTCAAGAATTAGAAGACTTACATAATCCTGAACTGCCGTTAGACATTGAATTTGCAATTATTAATATAGGTCTGGGAAATCTTGATAAGGCATTTAATTTTATTGATGAAGCATACGAAAAAAGACTTCCGGGACTTAACTTTATTAAGAGCAGGTATTGGAGAGAAATCCAAGATGATCTTCGATATAAAGAACTGATAAAAAAGATGGGATTGCCGGATGATTAATTTTATTAATAATTCCGGGCAGATATAATTGAATCATATTTTAAAATTTGTTTTCTCAGCATTCCTCCTTTTTTTATACTTCGCAATTGCTCAGCAAAATGATATAACTGACGGAACATTACAGCGTTATGATTTTTCTGGTGATTATTCAAATACTATCACACTTCCAAAAGAATTAAACGAAATATCAGGATTAGCAATCAGCGGGGATGACAGACTATTTGCCCATAATGATGAGGTGGGAACAGTTTACGAGTTAGATATTTCGACTTGGGAAATATTAAATGAGTTTTATTTAGGCAAGAAAAAAATAAAAAAGGATTTTGAGGGAATTGCAGTTGTAAAAGATTCTTTGTACATGGTTACAAGCTCAGGTGAGATCTATAAATTTTCTTACTCTGATGATGAGAAAAATGTAGATTATAAAAAGTTCAATACTATCCTATCTGCAAAAAATAATGTTGAAGGTTTGTGTTATGATGAAGCAACAAACTCTCTTTTACTTGCATGTAAAGATTTTGCGGGGAAGAATTTGAAGGAATACAAAGCAGTCTATTCTTTTGATCTTGCCAGCTATAAGTTATTGGAAGAGCCGAGGTTTTTAATGAATCTCGATTCTCTAAAAAATAAATTCAATATCAATAATTTTTCTCCAACAGGAATTGAAGTTCATCCTAACAGCGGTAATATATTTGTTCTCTCATCACATGAAAAAGCAATTGTTGAGTTATCATGTAACGGTGTTTTATTAAATGCCGTTAAGCTGAAATCAAAAAATCATCCACAGCCGGAAGGGATAACTTTTCTTTCAGATTTGTCCTTACTTATATCTGATGAAGGAAAGGGGGAACAAGCGAAAGTGACCTTTATCACATTAAAGAACAACCGCAATTAATTCTCCTCTTTGTTGTCTTACTGACGACACATTTCAGATTTACAAATATCTATAATCGGTCTATAATAAATTATTAACAAAGAATAGCAGCTGCTATTTTAGGATAGGAGTTAGAAAATAGAGTTAAATCGTTACTATAATTAAATCTTTTTATCAATTTATCTGAGAGGTAAAAGATGCAGATCCCAGTTAAGGATAGAGGTAAATATTTGAGGGGATTATTAATTATGGTTAAAATGGATGAGTTTATTTCAGAGATGGACAGGAAAATTATTATTCACACTGCAAAACATCTCGGTTACTCCGCAGATTTTTATGAAGGTATATTAAATACATTAATGAGAAACGAATACATCGGTAGCGAACCAATCATGTTTGATTCAACTAATCTTGCAAAACATTGTTTAATAGATGCAATAAATCTTGCCGGAGCAAATAAGAATTTGAGTACCGAAAAAATAAATTGACTAAAAAGTACTGCATCAATGAATTTAGTTGATAGAAATTGGTTCGAAAAAATGCTTAGGGAGTGCTGCTGGGATATTCCAATAGATAATATTACACAGCTTGCTATTTGCACGTACAACTGATAAC
>JBATTD010000075.1:0-6893 GCA_049670345.1 Ignavibacteriaceae bacterium | reverse complement strand
ATAATGAGTTTTATTTTATTGCTGCGGGTGATGGCGATAATAGAGAATCATTCATATCAAAAATATCACAGTCCGTAAATTACAAATATATGGGCGCTATAAATATTAATACTCTGGCAAAAATCCTTGCTTCCTCTGATATAAGTTTGATACCAAGAAAAGGACTGAAGCAAGATACAGGTGGAAACACTCCAGTTAAGTGTTTTGAGAGTTGGGCAGCAGGTGTTCCGGTTATCCTATCTACAAATCCTGACTCTGAAATATCAAAAATATTTAGTGAAAATCCAGCTGGAATATTAACTGAACCAGATAATGCAGATTCATTTATGATAGCAATTCAGTCACTTTTACAGAGAAATGATTTAAAGAAAATTGGACTTAGTGGCAGAAAATATGTTGAAATAAACTACAATAGGAAGATTGAATCTAAAAAACTTGAAAAAATAATTACCAATTTAAATGATCACATTGCCCATTGAACAAAAAAACTGAAAAAATACTTGTACTTCTCATAGACTTCCTCACTATCAACCTTGCATGGGCGGTGTTCTTTTATATCAGGGTTGAGACAGGACTGTTTGAGTTTATTATCATGCCAGAAGCTTACATCCCTATGGCTGTTGTTTATGTGTACTGGCTTCTCATTTTTATGTTTGTTGGAATGTACCGTACATGGTTCGCTGCATCCCGGTTTGATGAATTATCAACTCTTTTTAAAGCATCCTTTGTCGGAATTTTTATACTCTTCACTATAATATTCATTGATGATTACCTGCACAACGTTCAATCGAGCAGCAGAATATTAATATTTATTTATTGGGGTTTGCTTCTCCTGTTTATTGGTACAGGCAGATTAGCAATTCGCGGTTTTCAGCGCAGACTTCTTATTAAAGGAATTGGAAGGAAGTGTACCGTTATCGTTGGTTATAATCCAAAAGCAAAAGAAGTGCATGACCAAATTGCAGAACATCCTGCATTGGGGCTTGATGTTACATCTTATGCAGCGGTTAATCCTGAAAATGTTGGAAAATTTTATAAAGGCACTGAAGTGCTTGGTACTGTTGATGATATTGTATCGATTGTAAAAAAAACGAATTCAAAAGAAGTTATAATTGCTCTTGAAAAAGAAGACCATGAGCTGCTTGTAAAAGTTATTTCCAAACTTGAACACGAAGAAGTAGGGCTTAAAATTGTACCTGATCTTTATGAAATATTAAGCGGACAGGCAAGAACATCACAAATTTATGGCATGCCACTAATTGATATTATGCCTGAGTTAATGCCTGAATGGGAGAAGAAATTAAAACGGTTGCTGGACGTTATAGCATCGTTTATTATACTTATAATTACAATGCCGGTAATTGTTATTACAGCAATTGCAATTAAATCAGAGAGTAAAGGCCCGATCTTCTTTAATCAGGAAAGAAGCGGAATGAATGGCACAATTTTCAGGATAATCAAATTCAGATCGATGTATAAAGATGCTGAAAAACATACGGGCCCAGTTTGGTCATCAAAAGATGACCCGCGGGTAACGCGCATTGGTAAAATTATTAGAAGAGTAAGGATAGATGAGCTGCCTCAAATGATAAACGTTCTAAAAGGCGAAATGAGCCTTGTAGGGCCACGCCCGGAACGACCATTTTTTGTTGAGAAATTATCCGAGGAAATACCATATTATAAAAGAAGATTAAAAGTACGCCCGGGTATTACAGGATGGGCACAGGTAAAACATAAGTATGATGAATCGGTTGAAGATGTAAAAATAAAATTACGTTACGATCTTTTTTACATAGAGAATATGTCGCTCCGCATGGATTTTAAAATTATTGTGAGAACCATTTTTGTTGTATTGTTTGGGCAGGGACATTTTAATAATTAATTATTCTTGTTTCATTATTTATCGAACATTTTAACTTTATGGAAAATAAAAAAGCACTTATTATTATCCCAACTTATGATGAGTTGGAAAATCTTCACAAATTATTACCCGAGCTTTTATCGAAAGATAAAATTATAAATGTGTTAATTGTTGATGATAGCTCGCCTGACGGAACAGCAGATTGGGTTAATAAAGAAGCAGAAAAGGATTCGAGAATTAAACTTATCAAGCGCGAAATGAAAATGGGATTGGGAACTGCTTATATAGCTGGTTTTAAATATGCACTTGAAAATAATTACGATTATATTTTTGAAATGGATGCGGATTTTTCACACGATCCTAATGAAATTCCAAATTTCCTCTTCGAAATGAAAACTTATGACCTTGTACTCGGGAGCCGGTATAAAGATGGGGTTAATGTGGTTAACTGGCCGATGAGTAGATTAATGCTAAGTTTGTTTGCCAATATGTACACCAGAATTATTACAGGTTTGCCCATTCGAGATGCAACAAGCGGTTTCAAATGTTTCAGAAAAGAAGTACTTCAGGAAATAGATCTCGATGCAGTAAAATCAAACGGTTATGCATTCCAGATTGAAATGACTTTTAAAGCATGGAAAAAAGAATTCAAAATAAAAGAGCTTTCAATAGTATTTACAGATAGAGTAAAAGGCACTTCAAAAATGTCTAAAAAAATTGTACGCGAAGCAATTTTTATGGTTTGGAAACTGAGGCTTGCAAGCATGTTCGGATTACTTAAATAGGTAAGCGAGTGGATCTTTCAATAATCATAGTTAATTATAACGTAAAAGAGTTTCTTCAAAATCTTCTCCACTCTATCGAAAAAGCTTCATTAAACATTTCACACGAAATAATAATTGTTGATAACGCTTCCGACGACGGAAGTGTAGAACTTATTCGTGAAAAATTCCCATCTGTTAAATTGATTGCAAATACCGAGAATCTTGGATTCGGAAAAGCAAACAATCAGGCTTTGGAAATTGCAGATGGAAAATATCTGTTACTAATAAATCCCGATACTATTGTTAGTGAAGATACTTTGGATAAAATGATTCGCTTTTTTGAAGATAATTCCGAAGCAGGATTAGCCGGCTGTAAAATACTAAATCCCGATGGCACACTTCAGTTAGCCTGCAGAAGAAGTTTTCCCGGTCCCTGGACATCGTTCTGCAAGGTAACAGGATTAAGTAACCTTTTCCCGAAAAGTAAATTATTTGCCCGTTACAATCTTACTTATTTAGATGAAGATCAAACTTATGAGGTGGATGCGATTTCCGGTTCTTTTATGATGATGAGAAAAGAAACCTATGATAAAGTTGGCGGTTTTGATGAAGAGTTTTTTATGTATGGTGAAGATCTGGATCTTTGTTACCGGATACAGCAGACAGGTTTTAAAGTTTTCTATGTTCATACAACGCAGATCATCCATTACAAAGGAGAAAGCACAAAACGAAGCAGGTTGGATGAAACAAAAGTGTTTTATGATGCAATGCACTTGTTTGTAAAAAAACATTTTTCTGGTTCTTTTCTTGTTGAAGTTATTCTTCGTTCAGCAATAGGCGTAAGAAAAGTATTTGCATTTTTAGGTAAAAGTAAACTCGCCATACAATCAGCATTGATTGACCTTTTACTATTCGATCTTTGTCTTTTCTTTGCTGAAAGAATTTATTTGAGTTACAGCACCTGGCTCGGTTTTGAAACCGGTGATTATTTTGTTATTTATACAATTCCTGCTATCATCCATGTTAGCATTGCGTCACTCTCCGGAGTTTACAGGAAAGATTCACTTTCCGTGTTGAGAAATTTTATTGCCGTTATTGTAAGTTTTGTTATTCTCACATCCATTACGTTTTTCTTCAAACAGTTTGCTTACAGCAGAGCAGTAGTATTAATAACATATCTTCTGCTGATGACTTTTACTGTATTTTGGAGGATAGTATTAAAACTTTTTTTCAGGGTTGGTATTCAAATTGATGATGTGAGCAAAAGCCGCACTTTGGTTGTTGGTATTAACGGGCATGCAATTCATGTAGCTGAAAAATTAAAATTTAAGAGAACCGATTATCATAGTGTTGTTGGATTAGTTGGGAAATATCATGGTGATATTGGTAAAAAAATTAATTCGTTTGAAGTTATTGGAAGTATTGAAAATATTAGAAAAGTTATTAGTCAATATAAAATAAGTGAGGTCATATTTTCTTCGGATGATTTAAATTACAGTGAAATGATGGCAGTGGTTGCCGATTGCCAGAATGAACCTGTAGAATTTAAAATAACCGGTACTGAGCATGATTTTATTGTAGGCAAAACATCGGTTTCTATGCTCGATGATATTCCTTTAATAGAAGTTAATTACAATATTTCAAGTCCATCACTTAAATTCATCAAAAGATTATTCGATATAACCTTTGGCTTGTTTGTTTTGTTTTTCTTTTATCCTTTTATATATTTCATTTCAAAGCTTACTAAAAAGAAAACAAATTTTAGAAGTTTTGTTTTAAATGTTCCTGCGGTTGTAAATGGTACAAAGAGTTTTGTAGGCCCGAAGAAAATTATACCGGATAAAATTTATTATATGGGAAAACAAGGGCTTACCGGTTTTTGGTACATTGAAAATAACACTGATGTTGAAGTAGAAAAACTCGATTTTTATTACGCCAAAAATCAAAACATTTGGCTCGATTTAGAAATCCTTGGTCGTACATTAAATAAAATGTGGAGTAAAAGAGATTAAAAATGGGAAAAACAATTTTAGATTTTGAAAAACCGATATTTGAACTTGAAGAAAAACTTGAAGAGATGAAAGAATCTTCCGGTAGTTTGGATATCGGGAAAGACATCTTACGATTGGAAACGAAAGTAGCTCAGTTAAAGGAAGAATTATACCATGGACTAACAAGGTGGCAGAGAGTACAGCTTGCACGACATCCCGATAGACCTTTCACTTTAGATTACATCAATTTGATGACAGAAAACTTTATAGAGTTACATGGCGACAGACACTATGCGGATGATAAAGCGATAGTAGGCGGACTTGCAAAATTAGGGCATTATAAAGTTATGATGATAGGGCAGCAAAAAGGAAGAGACACAAAATCAAATGTTTACCGGAATTTTGGAATGGCTAATCCTGAAGGTTACCGGAAAGCAATTCGTTTAATGAAACTTGCCGAAAAATTTAACAAGCCCGTAATAACCATGCTCGATACACCCGGCGCTTATCCCGGGCTTGAAGCAGAAGAAAGAGGACAAGCCGAAGCAATTGCAAAAAATCTTTTTGAAATGAGCAGGTTGCGTGTACCGATAATTGTGGTAATAATTGGGGAAGGTGCAAGCGGTGGAGCATTGGGAATTGGTGTTGGTAACAGAATTTTAATGTTAGAAAATTGCTGGTACTCTGTTATTAGTCCGGAATCCTGTTCAAGTATTTTATGGAGAAGCTGGGATTATAAGGAACAAGCTGCCGAAGCTTTAAAACTTACCGCCCCCGATCTACTCGAACAAAAAATAATTGATAGGATAATTAAAGAACCATTAGGTGGTGCTCATAAAAATCATCAAGCTGCTGCCGATACTTTAAAATCAGCATTGTTGGAAGAACTTGAAAAATTGGTTAAAATAAAACCAGAAAAGTTAATTGAAGAAAGGTTGGAAAAATTCGGAAGTATGGGTGAATACATAGAGTAAAAAACATCAATCAGCAGTTTGATTGAAATTAGTTTATTTTTAATCCCGAGTAATTCGGGATTTTTTATATAATTAAAATTTAATCCTTATGCTAATACATAAAACACAATTACGTGTACGCTATGCTGATACTGATCAGATGCACTTTGTGTACAACGGAAAGTATATAGAATATTTTGAAGTGGGCAGAACTGAATTGATCCGCCAGCAAAACCTTACTTATAAATCTATTGAGGAGAACGGATATTTAATGCCCGTAAAATCAGTATTTATTAAATACAAAAATCCTGCTTATTATGATGAATTGCTGGAAGTTGAAACACGGGTTGAAAAACTTCCGGAGCTAAAAGTTCATTTGGATCATACAATCAGAAGTACCAAAAGAGATGTGATCATTTGTGAAGGGTATGTTGAACTCGTTTTCATTAATAGTGATACTAAAAAGGTATGCCGTCCTCCCGATATTTTTATTAATGTATTGAAACCATTTTTTGAACAGGATGGCGAATGAATTATTCTAAAACGAGTTCCATCACACATAGGACAAAAAATTATAAACAAATGAAATTGAAAAGATGGTTTGAAACTCAGAGGAAAGTTGAAGTCATTCAGAAGGAAACTTGTTATTATAATGAAAATCATAAACAAACAGGATTAGAAAAAAAATGACAAGATTCTTACAGAAAGACAGTTGGGATAATAATAACAAACAATTCAATCAATGAAACGGATATCTTAAATTATAAACGGTTGAATTATTTAATTACAACAAAACCGAATAATGTTTGATAAGCTAAAACAATTAAGTATGGATACAGCCATTTACGGTATCAGCACTATGGTTGGCAGATTCCTTAATTTTTTGCTTATCCCTTTCTTCACAAACATTTTTCTACCAGCGGAATACGGTGTTATACAAATTATTTACGCTTATATCGCAATCCTTAATATTTTTTATATCTACGGAATGGATTCGGCTTTTCTTAAATTTGCTGCATTTAAAGATGTCGGCGATGAGAAGGATAATTTTTCCACGCCTTATATTTCTGTCTTCTTTACATCTCTTCTATTTAGTTTTTTAATTATTTATTTCGAAGAATCAATTACTGTAAAACTTGGTGTCCCGCCCGAATATCATTACCTGATTTACTTTGCAGTTGCTATAATCTTTTTGGATACATGCGGTTCAATACCATTCTTAAAACTCAGATTGAACAGGGAGGCAAAAAAGTTTTCTATAATCAAGATATTAAATATTTGTTCAAACCTTGTTCTAAACTTGTATTTAATTCTGGTATTACAC
>JBATTD010000074.1:0-2076 GCA_049670345.1 Ignavibacteriaceae bacterium | reverse complement strand
TTTGTTGGTGGGCCATCTGAATCGGGACGAGACTTTGTAAGACGTGGAGAAACTGTACAGTCCGGCTCCTCATCTGGTGATGCCAAAACCATGTTTGCAAGTAAAAAAATTAGTAAAAATATTTTTACTGGTATTACAAATATTGCAAATTTCATCTCAATTACTTCTTATAATTTTATGACCATTATTTCAATGTTAGCTCTTGAACTACTTTTTTTATCCATAATTATTCTGACTAAAACTAAAAAAATTAAATGGGCGTGCTTAAAATTCACACGCCCATCAATAAATTATTTACTATCCAGTCATTCCTTTCAACTAGCTTACTGAGTCCCGGCGGGCGATTCCAATTTTTTCAAAACTTCATCCAGACTGAAGCTTGCAGCTTTTTGTCTTGGTGGAAACTCCTTAAATGTTGCTAGAAATTGACTTACATAAGATTGTGCGGGAACCATAAAGAATACGTGATCCATTACCCAATCATAATATGTATTTGAAGTTATTTGTGCACGTTCGTAGGGATCTCTACGAAGGTTAAACATAAGTGGCATCCTCAAAGGTGTAAAGGGATTTGCCCAGAGCGCGAACGTCCCGACTTCCCTTTGTTCCATAAAAACTAATTTCCAATCGGCATATCTTAAAGCTGTTAAATCACCGTCGTCTGAAAAATAAAATATTTCATTACGTGGGGCTTCATCTGTTTTGCCGGTTAGGTATGGAAGGAAATTGTAACCATCTAAATGTACTTTGTAGTTTCTGCCAATTGAACTGTAACCTGATTTTAGTTTTTCTTTAATACCATCATCTCCTGCTACAGCCACAAATGTTGGTAACCAATCCATATGATGCATAATTTCATTTGATATGGAGCCGGCTTCTATTTGACCAGGCCATCTAACCATTGAAGGTACTCTCCAACCGCCTTCCCAGTTAGTATTTTTTTCACCTCTAAATGGTGTTGCGCCTGCATCCGGCCAGGTATTATAATGAGGACCATTATCTGTACTATAAAAAACTATTGTGTTATCAGCGATTTTCAGCTCATCTAAAAGTTTTAAGAATTTTCCAATATGCATATCGTGTTCAACCATTCCATCACTGTATTCATCCTGTCCTGATATTCCTCTAAGTTCTGGTTTAACGTGAGTTCTAAAGTGCATTCTTGTACCGCTCCACCAAACAAAGAATGGTTTTTCGGCAGCGACTTGCTCTTTTATAAATTCAATTGCACGGTCGCTTGTTACATCATCAATAGTTTCCATTCTTTTCTTTGTCAGGGGACCTGTATCTTCAATCTTGCCGTCAGCAAAAGAATGAATTACACCACGAGGTCCATATCTTTCAAGAAATGTACGCCCATCTGATGTGATCCAATCACCAGGATAATCTTCAAGTTCAGGTTCCTCTTCAGCGTTTAAGTGATAAAGATTACCAAGAAATTCATCAAACCCGTGGTTGGTTGGAAGAAATTCATCTCTATCGCCCAAATGGTTCTTACCAAATTGACCGGTTGCATAACCGAAATTCTTAAGAATTCCTGCAATTGTTGGGTCTTCTTCTCTCATTCCAAGATCAGAACCGGGTAATCCAACTTTACTTAAACCGGTTCTAAAAACACTCTGCCCTGTAATAAATGAAGATCTTCCTGCCGTACAACTTTGCTCTGCGTAATAATCAGTGAAGATCATTCCTTCGTTAGCAATACGGTCAATGTTTGGTGTACGATAGCCCATCATACCTTGAGAATATGCACTGATATTTGATTGCCCAATATCATCACCCCAGATAACCAAAATATTTGGTTTATCCTGCGCGTTTGTTAAAAACGTTACACTAAGTAATAATAGTGTAACAAGAACTAATTGAAGTTTTTTCATAACTTCTCCTTAATTGTTAGTTGATTAGTTAGTTAGTTAGTTAGTTAGTTAGTTAGTTATCATAATAATCATTTTCTATTTTGGAAACAATAACTGAACGGGCGTGCTAAAAAATAACACGCCCAAAAATATTCTAGCAAAAAACAAAAGTTAATCTGTAAGTGTTACAACAACTTTATCAAGTTCACCGGTATAGGGA
>JBATTD010000073.1:0-16224 GCA_049670345.1 Ignavibacteriaceae bacterium | reverse complement strand
ATCTAGTATTGATATGAAAGTTTCCCTTTTTTTCTTTGTAGCCGTTATATTGTCTACTTCATTTGCCCAGACCAAACGCCTTATTTACTTCACAGACAAAGGGATAACTGCAAATGAGAGTTTAGATAAGAGCAGCGATCTGTATCAATCCGCTTTGAGTGAATTAACCGAGAAATGCATCAACCGTAGGATTAAGACTTTAGGTGAAGAAAATATTATTTCATTTGAAGACATACCTATAAAACCTTATTATATATCTTCTTTAGAATCGCTTGGGATTAAAATTGAGAACAACCTTAAATGGTTCAATGCTGTTTCGGCTTATTTAACAGAGCAGCAATTTGAAGAAATACTTCTATTAAATTTTATTGATAGAATTGAAAAAGTAAGAATATTAAAATTCAACAATAAACTTCCGGAAGTTACCGATCCTCTAAGCAAGCAATTTCATTTGGATTTCCCGATAAATTATGGTGAATCATTCGATCAATTACAGCTATCTGATATTCCAATTGTGCACTCAAAAGGAATTACAGGCGAGAGTGTTCGAATCGGAATGCTGGATACCGGGTTCGATTGGAAAAATCACGAATCACTGCAAAATGCAACCATCCTGGCTGAGTATGATTTTGTTAATAAAGATCCAATCACTTCTGATGAGGAAAATGATCAACCCGGACAACATAATCATGGTACTCTTACATTCTCAGTAGTTGGCGGATTTAAAGACAGCTCATTAATTGGTTCTGCCTTTGGTTCTGATTTTGTACTTGCAAAAACAGAAGATATTAGAAGTGAAACTCATGTAGAAGAAGACAACTATGCAGCTGCGTTGCAGTGGATGGAAAACTTTGGTGTTGATATTACCAGCAGTTCACTTGGTTACAGCCAGTTTGATGCGTCTACCTTCTCTTACACTTACGAAGATATGGATGGTAAAACAACAATTGTTACTCGTGCAGCAGAGACTGCATTTAGAAAAGGTGTCTTAACAGTAAGCTCTGCCGGTAATGAAGCTCAGACTCCCTGGTTTTATATAATTGCACCTTCAGATGGTTTTAACACAATAGGTGTGGGAGCTGTTAACAGCAGCAATGAAGTTGCAGGGTTTAGCAGCAGGGGACCTACATTTGATGGAAGAGTTAAGCCGGATGTTGTTACCAGGGGTGTTTCAGTTTATGGTGCACGGGCGAGTACTTTCAGCGATTACCTTCGTGCGAATGGTACGTCTCTTTCGGCACCGATTGCAAGCGGTATAGCTTCTTTACTTCTTTCGGCATATCCGCATTTAAAAAACACTCAGTTAAGAAATATCCTTTTTGAAACTGCAGGAAACACAACCACGCCAAACAATGAAAGAGGTTACGGCTTGTTATCAGCCTTGCGTGCTGTTGAGTTTCCAAATTTAAAATCAACACAGGGTACGTTTACGATTAATAAAATGTTTATAGAGAAGGAAAATGTTTTAGGGAATCAAGTTTCAATTAATTTATTGACAAATGGACAAATATTTGAACCCCAGGAAATGGAATTTGATGGAGAAAAAACCTATACATTTAAATTACCGTACTTTTTTAACGGTGATGTAATACAATTTTATTTTACATATTCTGATAGTTCAAATAATTCATTCCGAGAACCGGTACAAAATAATTATGAAATTATTTACGGGCAGTTGGAAGTTTCTCTTAATATACCTCTTGAAAGAAGATTTACTGATTTTATTGTCAGCGATATTTATCCGAACCCGTTTCTACCTTTCACACATAATTTCACAAGAGTTTCTTTAAATTCAAGAGGAAACGAAAAGTTAAGAATTACAATACTTGATGCAACGGGACAGCAGGTAAAATTGCTCGAAACAGAAACCATAGATGGTGAAAATCATTTTGATTGGGATGGTGTTTCCGATAGAGGACTGCCTTGTGCCAGCGGCGTTTATTATTATTTAATTCGCAAGGGCGAAAATGATTATGGCAGAAAGATGATCCTCCTCCGTTAAACACTACGGCAGTTAAATCCTCCTTCGCTAAAGATTCGGGGGACAAATCCTTCTTCTGGAATAAAATGGAAAAATCCTCCTTATGGAATCCATGCTTTTAGTAATTATTCTTATCTTTCCTTAATCAAAAACAAAATTGTTAATAAAATGAGTAAAATATTTTACCCCGCTCAGGAAAAGTATATCTCTTCCTTTCGTAAAGAACAGGATGATCTGATAAATGAAATGGGAACATTTGCAAAAGAGCATAATGTTCCAATTCTTTCCTGGCAATCTGCTGAATTTATAGAGCAGTTAGTATTAATTACTAATCCCAAAAGAGTGCTTGAAATAGGAACGGCTATTGCTTACACAACAATCCGCATTGCAAGAAATCTTAAAAAAAATTCCATTATTCATACAATTGAATTAAGCGAAGATAATATTGAAACGGCAAAGGAATACATTGAGCAATCGGGTGTTGGAGATAAGATAAAGCTTATTGAAGGCGATGCACTTAGTGTTATGCCGCGATTAAAAAAAAAATACGATTTAATTTTTCTCGATGCCGATAAAGAAGATTACAAGAGACTGTTCGATTATTCTATGGTCCTTCTGAAAAGAGGAGGCGTAATTGCCATCGATAATCTTTTATGGCAGGGCTATACAGCAGCAAGCAAAGTACCATCTAAGTACAAGGAATCAACAAAACATATACGTGAGTTTAATAAAATATTTATTGAACAACCGAATTTGAGAACAACCCTCCTTCCGATTGGAGATGGAATTGGATTAGGAGTAAAAGTATAGGGAATGAAAAACCAAACAAATAAAAATATATTAAATGATGTTGAAGTCTTTTCAGATTCATTACTTAAAAAAAAAGCCGATCTTCAAATAATTATTGATGAATCTTTACAACATAATTTTAAGGCAGAATTTGAAGAGTTAACTTTTACCGGAAAGTATGTCCAGGGACTTAAAAGGGTACTGCAAAAAGGTGCTGATTTTCAGGAGATTGATAATCTTGATCACGTTAAAAAAGATTTAACCGAAAATATGGAAAAAGTTATTGGGGATATTAGGGCGTTATTAATTCATTCTTCCGAAACAAATAAAAAATATTTTGACGACACTTATCTTTCGCTTACCCCAATTTGTTTTCAGAACCTCAATGATTTATTAGAAGACCTTGAGTGGGTTAAAAAGTATTTAAACTATCAAAAACGTTCTGACAATAAATAACAAACGCACATCAATCCTTAGCAAAACGTAATTGATAAAATATTAAATATCACAAACAAAATTTTTTTAGTCAGTTTTCTCAAGCCACTTTTCAAGCGCTTCCAGCAAATGTGTCATGGCAACTATAAGCTGTTCGTGCTGTGAAGGAGCTATATCCATTAATATTTCCCGATGAATATCCACATAAGCTTTGTTAAGCTGTAGAACAAGTGATTTACCCTTTGTAGAAAGATTTACCTTCATGTTTCGTCTGTCGCTAGAGTCAATTTCTCTGCGGATATACTTCTTTTTTACAAGACCGTCAATTATCCTTGTTAAACGGCTTGGGCTGAGATTCATTCTCTCAGCAATTGTTTTGTTGTTCAAGCTTTCATCAGTTCCAAATAAACGTAAACATCTGAACTCAGCTTGTGTTAAATCGTGAAGCTCTGCTAAATGAACTTCTTTTTCCTGGCAGTTTGCTAATAAACTGAATGTTAGATTTGCCAGGCGTGATGCCGTGGAATTTGTATACATAATTTTCCCCGAAAATGTTGAGTAAATTAAATATTGTGCATATCAAATATCGCTAAATTTTAAAATTAATTCAAGTGATAATTAAGAATTTAGACAAATGTTTCTAATAAGAAAATATGCTATCTAAAATAATTTTCTTCAGCGGCAATTATTTTTATTTTTCCTTTTGAAATATCCGTAAGCTGAAAAGTTATTTTGGCTAAATCTGAAGGTATTATGAAACATTTAAATATCGCCTTCTCTTGATATTCGGAGTCCTCAATTGTTGCGTTATGGTTGGCTAAAATCCTGTGGATGTGACTGGTATCGCTAAAATCAGCTTCAATAATTACCTTCCGAAAAAGAACTTTTTCCAACTTTTTTGCATTATCTAAAACATTAAGTGCCGAAGTATAATATGCTTTTCCCAGCGGACCAACTCCTAATTTTGTTCCCCCGTAATACCTGAAAATTACAACCATAACATTTATCAAATTAAAATGCTCAATTGCATTTAAAATTCTTATTCCAGCCGTACCGTTAGGTTCTCCGTCATCGGAATACTTAAATTGTTCGCTAATTAACTTATAGGCAAAACAATGATGAGAAGCATTGTAATATTTTTTCTTTATCGGTTCTAAAATATTAGCGGCTTCATTTTCCATTTCACAATGGTAAACCTGTCCTATAAAAACAGAGCTTTTTTCTTTGTAAGTAACTTCGGCGAAATTATCCACAGTTAATATTTTTTCTGGGTAATTCATATGTTTATACTTGTCCGCCTCAGGTGGAACTTCTTAATAAGGTCATATGGAACTCGCATTATAATCATTTACTTGTGTGTAATTAGATTTTTTATGCTCGTTTCATTATAGAAAAGTGAGAAAGTGCAATGCTATTTTAATTGATTATCAAAACTAGTATAGGTAATATAGCTATTTAAATTTATAATTTGGATAGCATTGGAAAAAGAATCAATAATAATAAAGGGTGCAAGAGAGCACAATTTAAAAAATATTGATATTGAGATACCGAGAGATTCATTTACCGTAATAACCGGTCTTTCGGGTTCCGGTAAATCTTCACTTGCCTTCGATACAATTTATGCGGAAGGACAGAGAAGGTACATCGAATCGCTTTCGGCGTATGCCCGCCAGTTTTTAGATATGCTTGAAAAACCTGATGTTGATTTGATTGAAGGATTAAGTCCCGCTATTTCGATTGAGCAGAAATCCACTTCCGGCAACCCTCGT
Source organism: Ignavibacteriaceae bacterium (assembly GCA_049670345.1). Taxonomy (GTDB): domain Bacteria; phylum Bacteroidota; class Ignavibacteria; order Ignavibacteriales; family Ignavibacteriaceae; genus BMS3ABIN03. The sequence continues at coordinate 11,250 of JBATTD010000073.1, read as the reverse complement.
TCCACTGTCGGTACCGTTACAGAAATTTATGATTATCTTCGTCTTCTTTATGCAAGATTGGGAGTCCCTCACTGTTACAATTGCGGAAGACCTGTTGAGAAACAAACCACGGCACAAATCATCGATTCAATCATAACAAAATATAAAGGTAAAAGGTTAGCAATATTAGCTCCGGTTGTGCGTGGAAGGAAAGGACATTACAGGGAATTGTTTGAAGAAATTCTTTCAGATGGATTTTTAAAAGTGAGAGTTGATGGTGAAGTTCACGAGATTACAAAAGGATTTCAGGTTGACAGGTATAAAATTCACAACATTGAAATTGTTGTGGACAGGTTAATAGTTAAAGAAACTTCGAGAACCAGAATAAGTGAATCGGTGGAAGTTGCACTAAATTATGGTAACGGAATTGTTATTGTTAATGAGGGTAAAGAAGATAAAATATTCAGCCGCCATCTTGCCTGCATCGAGTGTGGTATAAGCTTTCGGGAATTAGCACCAAACTCGTTTTCTTTCAACTCGCCATACGGTTCCTGTAAAGATTGTGAAGGCCTCGGAGTAAAGAAAGAACTTGATATAAATCTTATCATTCCTGATTGGAACAAAACAATTAAAGAAGAAGGTCTTACACCGTTAGGTAAACCCCGTTCAATTTGGTTCTTTACTCAATTGGATGAAGTTGCTAAGAAATACGGTTTCAATTATGATACTGCACTCAACAAATTATCACCTGAACAGATTGATGTAGTAATAAATGGAACAAAAGAAAAGGTAGCTTTTTATTACTCCTACGGAAGCGGTAAAGCCGTTAAGTATATGCATCGCTTTTCCGGTGTGATAAGACATTTGAAAAATTATTATAACTCCACTACTTCATCTAGAGTGAGTGAGTGGGTTGAAGCATACATGAACACTGTCGTCTGTCATGCTTGTAACGGTGGCAGATTAAAAAAAGAATCACTTGCGGTAAAATTCCAGGAGAGAAATATCAGCGAAATAACCAAACTCTCAATAAAAAGAGCAACGGAATTTTTTGATAATATTAAGCTAACCGGTAATGAACATATCATTTCAAAGCCAATAATTAAAGAGATTAAAGAACGGCTTCACTTTTTACTTAATGTTGGATTAGATTACTTAACACTCGATCGGTCAGCGAGAACTCTATCGGGAGGAGAATCTCAACGAATTCGGCTTGCAACACAAATTGGAACACAACTAGCAGGAGTTTTATACGTGCTTGACGAACCGTCAATCGGTCTTCATCAAAGCGATAATGTTAAACTTATAAATTCGTTAAAAAAGCTACGCGATTTAGGAAATACTGTTATTGTTGTTGAGCACGACAGAGAAACTATTGAAAGCTCTGATTATATAATTGATCTCGGACCTGGAGCAGGTGAGCATGGGGGAGAAGTTTGTGTAGAAGGAGAAACACAAAAACTTATTGATTCCAAGAATGGATTTAATTCCTTAACGCTTACTTATCTCCGCACAAAAGAAAAAATAAAAACTCCTAAAATAAGACGAAAAGGCAACGACAAATTTTTAATTGTAAAAGGGGCAAGAGGAAACAATTTAAATAATCTGGATTTGAAAATACCTCTCGGCACTTTAACTCTTTTAACTGGTGTAAGCGGTTCGGGTAAGTCATCAATACTTAATGAAACTCTTGTAAAAATATTGATGAGGAAAATATATAAATCCAAAATGGTTCCATTACCTTATGATTCGATAGAAGGTTTGGAAAATATTGATAAGATAATTGAGATTGATCAAGCACCAATTGGAAGAACACCAAGATCAAACCCGGCAACTTATACAGGTTTATTCACTTTTATTAGAGATCTTTTTGCACAGCATCCTGAATCGAAGATACGAGGATATAAACCAGGTCGTTTCAGCTTTAATGTTAGCGGAGGAAGATGTGAAGGATGCAGCGGAGACGGGTTGAAAAAAATTGAAATGAATTTTCTTCCTGATGTTTATGTTCTTTGTGATGTTTGTAAAGGAAGGAGATACAACAGGGAAACTCTTGATGTGCTTTATAAAACCAAATCAATTGCAGATGTATTAGAGATGCGTATTGATGAAGCGTTGGAATTCTTTTCAGACCTTCCAAGGTTAAAAAGAAAACTTCAGGCAATTCACGATGTAGGACTGGGTTACATAAAACTTGGGCAGCAAGCTACAACTCTTTCGGGAGGGGAGGCACAGCGCGTTAAATTAGCAACAGAACTTAGTAAGATAAGTACAGGTAAAACTCTTTATGTTTTGGATGAACCCACAACCGGGCTTCATTTTGATGATGTAAGAATATTACTCGATGTGATTAAGAAACTCGTGGATAAAGGAAATACCGTTATTGTGGTTGAACATAATATAGATGTAGTTAAAATGGCTGATTGGGTGATTGATCTTGGACCAGGTGGAGGAGAGTTTGGTGGTGAGGTTGTTGCCGAAGGAACACCTGAAACAATAGCTAAAAATAAGAAAAGTTTAACGGGAAAGTTTCTTGAGGAAGAATTGATTTAAAAAACATCTAATAGTTTTAATGCCATAATAAAAACAGTAAGAACCAACACAAATTTTATAAGCCCCTCTCCTTTTTTAATCTGCATTTTTGCACCCCACCATCCACCGAACATATTTCCAAGTGCTAAAAATATTCCAAGCAGCCAATTAACATTATCTGTTAATGTAAAAATCAGTAATGCTGGTATTGTATAAATTAAAACGATGAATACTTTATACATATTTACCCTAACAAGGTTCAATTTCATCAGGAATTGAAGTGAAGCCATTAATAAAAATCCCACACCCACCTGAATGAATCCTCCGTAAAACCCGATACCAATCATCGATAAATAAATTCCGGTATTAGGTTTTTTTGGTTCATCTTTATTATTAGTTTTTTTCTTAGGCAGTATCATTGAAATTACTACGCCGATCATTATAATTCCGAGAATTATTTGGAATAATTCATCTTCCAACCTTACCGCCAATAAAGCACCTGCAACCGATCCTGGTAAAGTGAAGAAGGAAAGTTTTAAACTTGTTTTAAGATCAAAAAAATTCTCCTGTTTAAATGATTGAACAGCCGAAATATTTTGCAGAAGAATTGCGATTCGGTTTGTTCCGTTTGCAACCGAAGAATCCAATCCGAGAAAGATAAGTGTGGGAAGTGTTAATGTAGAACCGCCACCGGCATTTACATTAATAAATCCGGCAATAACCCCGACAAAAGTTAAAACTGCTATGGACAAAAGATCCGGCATTAGGTGTTTAGAATATTTAAACAAAAATTAAGATTGAATGACTTTAATTTATTAAATTTGAATTCATTAATCGTATTGTTTGGAAGAAAAATTTAATTAGTAAATACTTGAAACGAGTCCCGATGAACCTGCCTACCGCAGGCAGGTCGGGACGAGTTCCATCTGACCATAACAAGAAATTTTACACAGATGAAACTGGAGTTTGTATGTCTTCATGGAATTGGGAAATAGAGAATAAAGATTATTTAGATAAATCAATTACACGTTGTAAAAAACAAGAAATAATCCTCCCGACTTTTAAACAGTTAAAAAACCCGGAAACTATTCCAGATCAAATAAAATCGAGATTAAAAAATATTGATATGCAGGAAGTGCATCCATTAAATTTATTTCGAATAAACTGGAAAAATGATACGAATACAGGTGAAATTGGCGAAATTAATTATCTTGAAATTCCCAAGGAGATAACCGGAGTTAATGCGAGAATAGTTGGTTTGGTTGGAAAGTTTTTTCCAACAGGTGCGCACAAAGTTGGAGCTACCTATGGCTGCCTTGCACCATATTTAGTTACTGGAAAATTTAATCCTGATTACCATAAAGCCGTCTGGCCTTCAACAGGAAATTACTGTAGGGGAGGAACATTTAACTCTGCTCTTCTCGGTGTTCACCCGGTAGCTATTCTTCCCGAAGAAATGAGTAAAGAGAGATTTGAATGGTTGGAAAAATTAGGTGCCGAAGTGTATGCAACTCCCGGATGCGAGAGCAACGTAAAAGAAATTTATGATAAATGCCATGAGTTGGAAGCCGAAAGTGATGAATATTTAATCTTTAATCAGTTCGATCAGTTCGGCAATTCGGTTTGGCATTACGAGATAACCGGAAGTACGATTGAAACTTTATTTAATGATATTAGATCGGGTAAGCAAAGATTAAGTGCTTACGTTAGTGCAACCGGTTCTGCTGGTACAATAGCCGCAGGTGATTACTTACGCACGATTAATCCTTCAATTAAAGTTCTTGCAACCGAAGCTCTTCAATGTCCTACGCTTCTAATGAACGGTTACGGCGGACATAGAATTGAAGGAATTGGTGATAAACATATTCCATGGATACATAATGTAAAAAACACTGATGCTGTTGCAGCAATTGATGATGAAGATACTTTGAGGATACTTCGTTTGTTTAATGAAGATGCCGGCAAAGAAGTTTTAGAAGAAAATGGATTGAACGAAGAAGTAATTGAAAAACTTTCATATCTTGGAATTTCATCTGCATGCAATCTACTGGCATCAATTAAACTTGCAAAGTATTTCGAGCTAAATGAAAACGATGTTATCTTTACAATCTTCACTGATTCGGTTGAGCTTTACTATTCGCGATTAAAAGAGATGAATGAAAACTGGGGAAAGTACAATAAAACTCAGGCACTTATTGATTGGAATGCAGTTATCAAAAAGCAAGGTATCGATCACTTAAAAGAATTAAGCTATTACGATAAAAAACGAATTCACAATCTTAAATACTTTACCTGGGTTGAGCAGCAGGGTAAAGATGTTGCCGAACTTGATGCACAGTGGTATGATGAAAATTATTGGAATGAAAGATTTTCAATCACACCGCATTGGGATGAATTAATTAAAAAGTTTAATGATAAAGTTGGAATAACAACTGAATAATTTAAAAGAGAATGTCATTCTGAATCCCGCCTTATCCATTTGCGAGTATTAGTGGGATGAAGACTCTTTTTGGGAAAAACAAGGTGATCATTAAATAAAATGAAAATAACAAACGCATGGATCTGTAGAATTAATGATGATAAAATCGAACCGGTTTTCGGTGATATAGATATAAGTAACGGTAAAATTTCAGGTATAGATAAAAAGCCGTTTGATTATAATAAGGTTTTTAATGAAACAGTTCATGAAAAAGATGTAATAAATGCAAAGGGGTGTGTTGTAACCATTCCAAATATAAACTTTCACGATCATTTTTATTCACGACTTGCAAAAGGTTTACCCATAACCGGACCGATGAATAATTTCCACAACATTCTAAAAAGTTTGTGGTGGAAAGTTGATACCTCTTTGGATAGAGAAATGATAATTGCATCGGCACAACTTGGGATTCTTGATTCAATACAAAATGGCGTAACATATGTCTTTGATCATCACTCATCACCGCAAACAACTGAAGGCAGTCTTAAAGCAATTGCCGATGTGTTTAATGATCTGGGAACAAACGGTGTAATCTGTTTTGAAACTACAGACAGAAACGGTCATGAACTTGCAGAATCAGGAATTAACGAGAATAAAAACTTTTTGGGAAATTACGTTAATGATAATGTAAAAGGATTACTAGGCTTACATGCCTCATTCACCTTATCCGACGAAACTTTGCATATGACTTCAAGAATTGTGGAAGAAAATGATCTCGGTATTCACATCCATCTTTGCGAAGATAAAATTGACGGAGAACAATCTGAAAAACAATTTGGTTTACTTCCGGTAGAGAGGTTAAAGAAATTTAAACTGCTCAATGAAAAAAGTATTTTATCTCATGGAATTCACCTAACTGAAAGCAATTATAACACAATTGCAAAGTATGGTAGTGCAATCGCTTTTAATCCCGATTCAAATATGAATAATGCAGTTGGTTTACCCGATTTTAATATTATTCCGGATGAAATTCCCATACTAGTGGGAACAGATGGAATGAATTCAAACCCGGCAAGATCACTTAAACAATTGTTCCTACTGTTACGTCATTCGGGTAAATCATTTGAAGAATCCTTTAATAAAATTCAAAACATTTATTTTAATCAATTAAAATTTGTTAAACGTTTCTTTTCTGATTTTACAAGATTAAATACCGGCGATCGTGCTGATTTAATAATATGGGATTATGTTCCGCCAACGCCATTTTCAAAAGAAAATTTTTGGGGACATTTTCTATATGGAATTATTGAAAGCAGGATAAGAGATGTTGTACATAATGGCATCATTTTACTGAAAGATTTTAAACTTGAGGTTAAGGATGATTTCTATGCTTCAAACATTGTTAAGGAAGGGCATAGGTTGTTTAATAAATTTGGGGAATCTTAACTTTTAATGATCAAAAATTAATTTGAACCGCTATAAATTACATTACCTCGGAAAAATACAATAAGGAATTAATATGGAACTAGCTAAAACTATATATGACAAAGCAAAAGAATACGCTGATTACACGGCAAAAAATCTTTCTACTTTAATAAAACATAAATCACTTAGCTGCCAGGAAAAAGAAGTTGCATCAGAAATAAAAGATATGATGGAAGAAGCGGGTTTCGATAAAGTTAAGATTGACGGACTTGGAAATGTAATAGGAAGAATAGGGAACGGAAAAAAGATAATCGCTATTGATGGTCATATCGATACGGTTGATATGGGAAATTTAGATGCCTGGGAATTTGATCCTCTTGGAGGGGAAATAAAAGATGGTTATGTTCTTGGAAGAGGGACAACCGATCAAACAGGCGGACCTGTTGCTGCAATTACAGCAGGTAGAATATTAAAAGAATTAGGAATGGGAGATGATATCACCCTTTACGTGACTGCAACCGTAATGGAAGAAGACTGCGACGGACTTTGCTGGAAGTACATTGTTGAAGAAGATAACATCAAACCCGATTGCGTGATAGTTACAGAGCCTACAAACCTGAACATTTATCGAGGGCATAGAGGCAGGATGGAGATTGAGGTTTCCTTCTTTGGGTTATCTGCACATGGTTCAGCACCTGAAAGAGGAGAGAACGCTATATATATGGCTTCCCGCACTGCTCTTGAAATTGAAAAGCTTAATGACAAATTAGCTGATGATCCCTTCTTAGGGAAAGGAAGTGTTACAATTTCAGAATTCGTTTCATCAAGCCCTTCATTATGTGCTGTATCTGATTTTGCAAAAATTCATCTCGATAGAAGGTTAACCTGGGGTGAAGATAAAGAGTTAGCTTTGAATGAGATAAAAAATATTGTAGAGGGAATGAATGCAAAAGTTGAGCTACTTCAATATGAAGAAACTGCATATACAGGTTTAAAATATGGTATGGAAAAATATTATCCTACCTGGAAAATTGAAGAGGATCATTCCGTAATTCAAAACGGTGTGAAAACATTTAAAGAATTATTTAACCAGGAACCGGTCGTTGATAAATGGACATTCTCAACAAACGGTGTTACAATTAATGGAATATATAAAATCCCTGTAATCGGTTTCGGACCCGGTAATGAAGAACTTGCGCACGCACCAAATGAAAAAGTACTAATTGAACATTTAGTAAAAGCATCTGCATTTTATGCAATGTTTGTCGCAAATTATTAAATTTAATAGAACACGGATGACGCGGATTTAAATGATTATCACAGGATAAAAAATGCTTCACAGCGATCTAACTGAAAAAATCATTAAATGTTTTTATGAAGTTTATAATATTCTTGGCTATGGATTTTTAGAAAAGGTATATGAGAGTTCTTTGTATAATGAGTTAGTTAGTAATGGGCTTTCTTGTGATAGACAAAAGAAAATTGATGTTATTTACAAAGGAAAACTTGTAGGAGAATATTATTCGGATATTATAGTAGAGCAAAAAGTAATTATTGAGTTAAAAGCAGCTGAAACAATTTGTGAAGAACATGAATTTCAATTAATAAATTATTTAAAAGCGACTAATATTGAAGTTGGTTTACTATTAAATTTTGGTAAAAAGCCAGAAATTAAAAGGAAAATTTTTACAAACGATATAAAATTAAATTCTAATCAGTGATAATCAGTTCGATCTGTGTTATCCGTGTCCCATATTGATTTTAGGAGAAGTTATGACAAAAGAATTAAAGGGCAAACACTTTCTTTCCTGCGATGATTGGACAAAGGAAGAGCTCAATATAGGATTTGATTCTTCATTTAAATTGAAAGAACAGTTTAAGAATGAATTGCCTCATCTGCATTTACCGCATAAAACTTTATTTATGATTTTCTTCGAACAATCGACACGAACAAGAAACTCAATGGAAGCGGGAATGACACAACTTGGTGGTCATGCTCACGATTTAACATCAGATAAGATGCAGCTTTCACACGGTGAATCTGCAAAAGATACGGCTATAATTCTTTCGCGAATGGGTCATGGAATCGCATCGCGTAATTGTTTTTATGGTATTGGTTATGAATACTTAAGTGAAATGGCAAAACATTCAACCAAACCTGTTATGTCTTTGCAGGATGATATCTATCATCCCTTTCAAGGTCTAGCAGATTTGATGACAATATATGAGCAGTTTGGGAAGGACCTTAAAGGATTAAAAGTAACCGTTTCATGGGCGTATGCCGACACACATTCAAAACCGCTTTCTGTTCCGCAAACACAGGCGTTGCTATTTCCACGTTTTGGAATCGATTTAACTATTGCCCATCCAAAAGAATTTCCTTTAAGTGAAAATGTAATTGAACGGGCAAATAAAAGAGCAGTAGAAGGCAGCGGCAATCTGAAAATTGTTAATGATATGGATGAAGCTTTTGAAGGTGCCCAGATTGTAATTCCTAAAAACTGGGGTGGATTTGGCGCATACGGTGTGCAGGAATACCTTGATAACGAAGATAAATGTAAAATGGAAATGAAAGAAAATTTAGAAAAGTATAAATCGTGGATTTGTGATGAACGAAGAATAAAACTTGCTGATAAGAATGTTAAACTAATGCATGCTCTACCAGCAGACAGAGGACACGAAGTAACAGATGAAATTATTGATAATCCGGATATATCTGTTGTGTTTGATGAAGCTGAAAACCGTTTACATACCGCAAAGGCAATTATGGCTTTAACAATGTAAATTCATTTCATACATCATTTGTATTTGTCATTCAATCCCTTTCTTTTCAAAACTAAAGGTACAATTTTAGATAATCGCTTTTGTTTTGTTTCATCACGTTTTGCTTCGCTAATATATTCAGCATATTCTCTTTGTTTCGGAACGGATAAAGAATAAAAACTCTCTTTAACTTTTTTATGTTTTTTAAAAATATCATTAAATTCTTTTGGAATTTCGAATTGCTTATTTCTCTCCGATTTAATTTCCTTTCCCTGTTTCTGATTTAAGATTGCTTCTTCCAAATATTGTTTGATTGTTTTTGATTCTTCTTCAATTTCTTTTACTGAATTAAAACGCCATTGTCTTAATGCTTTAGACTTACCTGTCTGGGCATTTATTAATTTCTTCTTCATGTCTTTCAACAATGCTCCCTGAAAAAACCATAATCCAGCATATGAATTAAATCCAGCTATACCAACAATGTTTTTTCCTTCAAAAGTATAAACGGGTACACCCCATTTTATAGTTTCCGTCATTTGTGTGGAGAGAAGAATATCTCTTAGGAGAATTAAAGCTTGCTGCCAATCCTTGTTATTTGCAATGTACTCTTCAGGGGTTTTATATCTTTTCATGATGTTATTCCTTTGTTAATTTCAACAGGTTGAATAAAATGCGCTTCTACCGTGATCACCTCTAGTGGAATGCAGTTTATTTTGTCTTAACGTTGGTTGTATTCAGTTTTTGTTTCATCCAATTTTGTTTTGTTAACGTAAAAATTATATTATCACTATTTTCTTTATCTACTCGTCCTGCATCCCGTATAAAATTATATTTTTGCAGAAGTTTTGTTGAATCATCATTATTTTTATGAGTATATGCCTCGATTGCAATAAGTTTAATATTCTTAAAACCAAATTCAATTATATTATTCAATGCCTCACTCATAATTCCTTTCCCTTGAAATGCCGGATCTAATTCATATCCAATTTCTGCAACGGTTTTATCTTCGGAGAAATTCCATAAACAAATAGTTCCAATTAAAGTTGGATTATCCTTTAACGAAATTACCCAATAAATCCATTCATTATTATTTATTCCATTATTAATTTTAGAAATAAATGGCCTTATTTCTTTAATATCTTTTTGTTGCGGTCTAACTATATATTTGTTAACAATTTTGTTTGATCTAAGGCTAAATAATTGTTTGTCATCGGATAGTTCAAGACATCTTAAAGTCAACCGTTCAGTTTTTAAAATAGGGAAAGGTGCAAAATTTATTTTGTTCATTTATTTTGTTGTACTCATTTTTACCTTAAACTTTAAAACCCAAAAATATTTGAGTCGTTCTATTTCAATATCGGTACCTATTTGGTCTATAAGATTAAGTATTTCTTTATCAGCAGGAAAATTCTTCATTAGTTTGTAGTTGCTTCCATTAGATAGTTCTCTTATTTGGTAAGTGTTGCCGTAATCATCTTTACTATCAATAGGCGTATTACTTCCCTCAACATATTGATTATCAACAAAAACTACTAATCCGCCAGGAGAAATTTTTGAAATAAACCTGGACAGAAAATCATCTAGTTCCTGTTTGGGAATGTGCGACCAAATAAATCCTCCAAATCCAGAATCAAATTTTTCATTTATGTTTGAAAGGTTTACTATATCAGCCTTTCCAAATGTAATAGGTGAGTGGTATTTCTTTGACCGGGCAATTTCAATTACCGATTCATTAATATCAGTGGCAAATATGGATTTTGAAGTTTCGCTTATAATCTGAGTCCAGTATCCGGTACCACACGCAATTTCAAAAACAGATTTAGTAGAGAGCAGATCCTTTAAAATTATTCTCAGTTTATTTAGGTCTTCCTGCCTTTCCGGTTTTTCATAAATCTGTTCATAATCTTTTGCTCGTTCAAAATAATACTGAATTTGGTCTATGTTCATGGTTTTATTTTATGCTTGCTATTTCATTTGTTCAAAATGGAAATCACTATCCTAAATCCGTCCGGGTCCGTATATGTTAATCCATTTTCTTTCCAATATGGATTTTTGGGAACAACAGGGCTAATGCCATTATTGTTAAATCTTTCTTTCAGCTTAATGTATTCTTTTTCCGAATCGACATAAAA
>JBATTD010000072.1:0-5183 GCA_049670345.1 Ignavibacteriaceae bacterium | reverse complement strand
GTATAACATTTAAATTTTATTCAAGAGCGAATGATCTGGTTGATACCTATACAGTATTTAGTGCAACTTCTGGTGTTGAACCACTATCTATAAATACATTCACATTAAATCAGAATTATCCTAATCCGTTCAATCCATCAACCAAAATACGCTTTCAGATTCAGGAATATGGCTTTGTAAATCTAATTGTGTATGATGCACTCGGGAATGAAGTTGGTAGCATCGTGAATGAAAATAGACCTGCCGGTAGTTATGAAGTAGATTTTAATGCGAGTAATTTACCGAGTGGAATATATATGTATACTCTTACAGTAGGTAATTATTCCGATTCAAAAAAAATGATTCTCTTAAAGTAATTTCATATTATTTATTTACTCATTAACTAATTGTATAACTATTTTAGATAAAGATGAAAAATTTTTTAAACCTGCAGCTATTAAAATTAGCTCTTTTCGTATTTGTTCTTACATGCAATACAACACTTGCGCAATTATACCCTAATTGCCAATTACCTCAATTCGGAACGATTTCAGTAGATACAGATATTGAAGTAAACGGTGCTGGACAAAATGTTGATACAATTGAATTTTGGAAAGCACCGGACAGCACTGAAACTTTGATGTTTGTGAGTGCAAAGGATAATGAACTTGTTGAAGTATGGAAATATCCATTCGAAGGAAATGAACAAACACCTCTTATCCATTCGACATTTAGCAACAGCCAGGTAAATGGTTTAGCCGTCGATCAGGAAACGGATCTATTGTATGTTGCCATTGGAGAGCCTTCAAGCACAGTGTCTGTCTTCTCATTGCCGGAATTAGAATTCCAGATAAATTTTGATAAACAAGGTGCGGATTATCAATCTGAACCAAATCTTACCATATTAAATCTTCCTAACGGCGATAAAAACATTTATGTTTCTGCAGATTTTCCGGTCTACATTCATAATGCTATAACGGGTGAATTTTTAGATGAATTTATGCCAGAAAAAGGACTGGAAACTATGGCTGCAGATGATTTTTATCAGCGGATTTATATTCCGGATGAGAATGGTAGAACAGGAGTATATGTTTATAATCCTGATGGAACTATATACACCAATAATGGTTCCAATCAATTTGGTGAAGATGTATTTGATGCAGATGCTGAAGGAATAATCATCTACAAATGTCCTCTCAATAATCCTGTAGATAATGGCGAAGGATTTATCGTTGTTTCTGATCAGAGATCAAGTCAAACTGAGTTTGAATTTTTTGATAGAATTACGTGGGAACATGTGGGGACATTAAAAATAACAGGAGTATCAAACACAGACGGAATCGCATCTTATCCGTATCCTTTACCAGATTATCCCTTAGGAGTTTTTGCCGCTTTAAATGATGATCATGCAGTTGCAATTGTTGGATGGGATAAAATATTTGATAAAATTTTTGCAGCAACGGGAATAGAGGAAGAAAAAAAAACTCCACGAAGTTTTGAACTATTCCAGAACTTTCCTAATCCGTTCAATCCAACTACTAGTATACGGTATACAGTAAGCAGTAAGCAATTTGTTAGCTTGAAGGTTTACAATGTTTTAGGAAATGAAATTGTAACCCTTGTTAATGAAGATAAACCTGGCGGGGATTATGAAGTTGAATTTTCCGCCAAAGATGGATCCGCCTCCGGCGGAAATGCTTGGAACTTACCAAGTGGAATTTATTTCTATAAGTTAATGGTAGGTTCCCCGGGGGGACAGGCGTTTATTCAAATAAATAAAATGGTCCTCCTTCGTTAAATTTATTTGCTGAGAGGTTGTAGCCTCAAGCTCAAGCTTCAGCTTACGTTTTTCTGTAATATTCGCAACTTGAAACCCGCCTACCAGACGGGCAGGGTTGCCGCGACCTTATTTTTAATTAATAATCTAATAACCTCATTTCATTATACGCTAGCATTAATCACTAATCCAAATGCCTCAAAACATTAATATTTTTTATTTCGCCTGCAATAACCAAAGTATCGCCTTTTTTAATTACATAATCGGGGTTTGGTATTGCTTTTATCTTCTCTCCTCTTTTTTCTATCGTTTTAATTGAGAGTACATCAACACCGTATCTTGCTCTTATATTTAAATTTCTAATAGATCTACCGATAAAAGATTTTGGCGGAGCAATTTCGTTTATTGAATAACCTTCCATAAAATGTACCTGCGGTTCGTCTTCCTTCATAGAAATACTGCTGGCAAGGCTCGAAGTTATCTCCTTTCTTTCAATTGCTTTATGGTATGCATCCAATATTTCCTTTCGGTGGATAAAACCAATAATTTTATCAGAACCCTTCTTTTCTATTACAGGTAAACCTTCATACCTGGAGTAACGAAGTTTTTCCATAGCTGTACCGCAATTATCATCCGGCGTAATCTTTTCGAAATTTGTATTTGCAATATCTCCTGCTATTAATAGGTTTTGTAATGAATCCTTTTCAAATAAATAATCTTTTATATCATTAAGTGAAATTATTCCGAGAATTCTTCCGTCTTCAGTTAACACAGGAAAATCAAATTCTTTACCGTTTAATACCTTATTTACTACCTGACTGAAATTATCCGAATCATCGATCGACTCAAAATCAGTGCTGTAAACATTCTTCACATCAATGGAATCCATTACATTTATATCCATTCCTTCTTTAATTCCGATATTTCTTAAAAGCAGTTTTAAAGTATAAATAGATTCTCTTGAAAAGCGTGCAGAAAGTATTGTGCTAATTATACAAGTTATCATAAGAGGTAAGATGATGTGATAATCATTCGTAAGCTCGAAGACGATAATTATAGCTGTGATAGGCGCACGGGTTGTACCTGCAACTAAACCTCCCATAGCTACAAGCGCATATGCACCCGGAGATGCGCTGATATCAGGAAAGTACTGATGTACAAAGGAACCGAAGAAATAACCAAGCATAGCACCCATAAATAATGAGGGTGCAAAAATACCACCCGAACCGCCGGAGCCGAGAGTAAGCGAGGTGGCTAGAATCTTTATAAACACCAAAGCAAGCGCAATATACCAGATCATATTACCGAACAACGCATTGTTAATTGTATCGTAACCCACTCCCATTATCTGCGGAAAAATAAGAGCAACAATACCAACACCCAATCCGCCAAGCACGGGTTTTAAATATTCGGGAAACTTTAACTTGTTATCAAAATAATCTTCGGAAAAATATAATGCTTTTATAAACAGGTAAGATACAACACCACTTAATGCCCCTAGTATAAAATAAAAACCAATTTCATACGGCGATATCAATTCATACTTTGGAACAATGAATGCGGCAAAGTCTCCTTCAAAACTTCTGGAAATTACGGTTGCCATTACAGATGAAATAACGATAGGTGAGAATTGAGCAACAGCAAAATCCATCAGAATAATTTCAACAGCAAACAAAGCGCCTGCAATAGGCGCATTAAACGCAGCGGCAATTCCTGCAGCGGCACCACAGGCAACTAAGGTTTTTAATTTTTTGCCCGGAACACGAAAGAACTGTCCGGCAATTGATCCGAGACTTGAACCAATCTGGATGATTGGTCCTTCCCTCCCAACTGAACCTCCTGTTCCAATTGTAATTGCAGATGCAATTGTTTTTACAAAAGCCACTCTTCCGCGAATTACTCCACCCTTTAACAATATTGCCTGCATAACTTCCGGTACACCATGTCCTTTTGCTTCGGGAGCAAAAAAGTGGATAATCGGACCAACGATCAAGCCGCCTATTATTGGAATTAGAATTATCCAATACCAGGAAGTGCTCATAATGTTTTCTAAAAGATTTCCATCACCCGTAAAAGAAATATTTGAGATTGCCAGTATTAATGCGCGAATACCAATGGCGGCAAAACCTGCAAGCACACCTATGATAATAGCAATTATTATCATAAAGGTATGCTCGGTTAAACGTAATCTCTCTAAAAAGGCAAGAGTTTTATTTGAGATCAGGTTAAATGATTTCTGTATTGATAGTTTTACCACTTTAAGTTGAAGGGTTCATTTTATCTTATGATCTATATTAATTTAAGTATTATTCTGTATAAGAATTGATCACTTTCACAATTGCACTCTCGCATACTTTACAGAAAGATTTATCACCTTTTGAAAACATAATACAATCGAGCATTGGTCTGTACAATCCTTCCGCAACATAACCTGCACCTTCAAATGCTCCGACTATTCCAAAGTATTTACTGTTCTGCAAATATGAATCAACCTTATCGGCGTGTAATTTATCTTTAAGATCATATTCCTGTTCTGCATCGATTATTTCCTGCACAGAAGCATGATTCTTCTTTAGTTCTGCAATTTTATCGTTTAACTCCCGGCGTTCTTTCTGCCACTTATAATCCATCGAATCATAATCTGCCTTTTCCCATGGTGTGGGAAATTCTTTTCCATCGTTTACAAACTCTTTCCATTTTAAATTTTGCGGATCGAGAAGGGCGGTAATATTTGCTTCAACCGGTTCGACACTTTGGGGATAAAAATCGTTATAAGCGGTGCTTGAAGTATAATATTCATCTGCGAGTCCTGTAAACGAATGACCGAACTCGTGAAGGAAAAGATAATCCTTCCACTGGTTTTCGGCAGTAAAAGTACAAAAGAAATTATAAATTCCGCCGCCTCCGTATCTTTTGTGATTCACCATTATATAGATTGCATCATAAGGAACATTTGCAGCAATGTCTCTTAATGATTTGTTATCTTCTGTTAATAAATATCTTTCCGAACCAAGTGAATTAAAAGTACAGTTTAATATCGTATTCATAAATATACCCGCTCTCGGTTCATCAACACCGCTTTCAGCTGAAGGTTTAAACACACCATAAATATTAAAACTACTTTCGTTTGATTTATATGGTTCCTGGCTGAAAAAAACATCCTGAAAATATGCAAGGTCTGCTAAAAACTTATCCTTATCTAATCTTGTATATCCTTCGGCAATAACAGCTACATCAACTCTTTTGTGAGGATCACCATTCTTATCGGTTTCAAAAACCATAACCCTTAAATCGTTCAGGTCATCCCTTCTTATATTAACATCATCGGGATCAATTTCCTGCCGGAAGAATTCATTTAATTTGTTTTCTTTGTTTCTTCTTTCAATCGCAAAAATTATTTTTCCCTTGGGGTAGGGAATTATTGCAG
>JBATTD010000071.1:0-1815 GCA_049670345.1 Ignavibacteriaceae bacterium | reverse complement strand
ATATACCACTTGGCAGATTACTTCCATTAAACTCAAGTTCATAATTGCCAATATGATTCTCTTCATTAACGAGTGTTGCAATTTCATTTCCTAAAACATCATAAACTTTAATAGTAACAAAAGCTATTTCTGGAACTGAATAACTGATTGTCGTCGATGGATTAAACGGATTGGGGTAGTTTTGTGTAAGTGTAAACTCAGTTGGTATTCCATTTTTAGTTTCATCATCTTTTACTGATACCGGAATATCCCAAGTTGACCACAGAGAATTTGGGCCTCCAAAACTTCCCATATCATTAATCAATGTACCTCTTGCAGGCCACAATGCACTCCCTGGATTTTGAGGATCTTCAACATCATTGTATTGTGGATCCTGATTTCCCATATCAATACAAGGAGAACCACTACCTAAAAGATAAAATTCAGAACCTGGAATGAATTGTGGATCTTCGTTAATATTTCCCATTCCGGTATATCCACCTTCTACATCAGAATATTGAACATCTACTGTACCGGAAATTTGCGGACCTGATGGAGCTGTGTTTCCCCATATAATAAAATTCATCAATTGAGGTGTTGTTGGCCCCCAATTATAAATTCCTCCTCCCTCCTCAGTAGCAGAATTATTAACAATAGTATTGTTTTCAAAAGAAGGGGCAAACAGAATTTTTGATGAATTAAATTGATTATCATTCAATCTGTTATTTCGATTTGATAATCTTCTAATTTTATTACGTTCGGATTTTGATGATGTCAAGGTTACTGATTCTAATGCTACTCCTCCTCCGAGCATAGCTGAATTTTCCACTATCAGATTATTCTTAACAACAGGTGAGCAGTCGTATAAATCTAATCCGCCGCCCCAGCTGTCTGCAGCATTGCACTCGTTACCTTTTACATAATTTCCAATGATAAAAAATTGATCTGAACCACCAGTGATTTCAATAGCCCCACCTGTTGCAATAACACCGTCAGTTATCGTATTATCTATAATTTTATTATTAACAATTTTTGCATATCCCGTATATGTGAAATCATAGACAGATATGCCTCCACCGGTAGACCATCCATTTCCAGTTGTAGTATTATTTCTAATCAGATTATTTTCAATTATTACACTGGAACCTTCAATATCGGCGCATATCCCTGCACCGTTAGTGTAATTATTAGGAGTTATAGAATTATATTCAATTATGTTATTTTTTATTTTTGCACCACTATCATAGGTATAAATACCACCACCAGCCACATCACCATCTGGTGATAATGTTCCGGTTCCTCCGGTTATAGTAAAGCCACAAAGGACCGATGTTGTATCCTCGCCCGAATCAAAAAAGACAACGGATCCGCTATCTGGATGCGATGGTAGAGAACCATTTATAACGGTGTTCTCAATATGCAATTCATCACCATCAATAAGAAAATGGCTGGCTACAGTTATGGCTTTCCCCTTGAAGTTGATGTTCTCTATGTATGTGTCTTCAGCTACGAGAACGAGATCACCATTGTTAGCAGCATCAATAGCTGCTTGAATGGTTGTGTAATCTACCGGAACATTAATTGTGTCCTGCGAGTAGACTGGATTTGTAGCAAAGATGAAAAGAAAAAAAAGAATAGATAAGTTTCTCATAGCGACCTCCTATTTAGTGAGTGAATTTTGTAAAGACAGTTTGCCCTTACATTATTTATTTAAGTAATAACATCCCTGCCTACCGCAGGCAGGTTCTTAGTCTCAACAAAAGGACCTGTTTAATTAGGCTTAGAATGATCTAACTCTTACTCGAAGTAACAACAGTAAAGTTTGAAAATATTCTC